>JAGNZX010000062.1 GCA_017984185.1 Minisyncoccota bacterium
CAAGAACAAGACGATGGAAAAATTTTGATTGGAGGTTATTTTAGCACACTAGATAATAATCCACGTACTTTGTTGGTTCGTCTAAATGCAGACGGCACCGAGGATACAGATTTTTACACCAATCTTGGGACAGGGTTTGTGGGGAGCTTTGTATCGAGTGTGTTGTTACAAGACGATGGAAAAATTTTGGTCGGAGGTAATTTTACAAATTTCAACGGCAATGTGCGTAATCGTCTTATTCGCCTAAATTCCGACGGGACGGAAGATACTGCTTTCTATGCAAATTTAGGAACAGGGTTTGATCTAAGTATTTTAGATTTGGGCCTGCAAACAGATGGGGATATTTTAGCTCAAGGTTTATTTACTCATTTAAATAGCCAAGAACGCAATCGTATTGTTCGCCTAAATTCCGACGGGACGGAAGATACTGCTTTCTATACAAATTTAGGAACAGGGTTTGGGAATCATACAAAAGTGCTAAGTCTGCAAGAAAATTCCGGTATTTTAATTGGAGGAGCTTTTACTACATTTAATGAAAATCCTCGTAATTATTTTGTGAGACTAGGCACCCCAGCAGCCCCAGCTCCCGACCCAGAACCTGCACCTAGAAGTCATTCCTCTAGTGGGTCTAGGCCAGCTTACCGGGCTTTGTTTGTTGCCAACCCAGTGTCCGTAGTTCCTGTTGTGAATCCGGTTCCGACAGTAATAATCAAGGAGACAACTAAATGTGAGATTATCCAAACATTGAAAACTGGTAGTGTCGGCGAAGAAGTAAAATGTTTACAAAAAATACTTGGTGGGGTGGACAATGATGGTTTCTTTGGGCCCAAAACAAAAAATGCTGTGATATTTTTTCAGAAAAACAATCCGCCACTTGTGCCTGATGGCATTGTTGGACCATTGACCCGAAACAAGTTACAATAGTCTCGTGCTCCATAAATTATGAAAACCCTATATCCATATCTAAAAAAATATTGGGAGCTGTGTGTTTTGACCTTGATCCTGGCTACAGTAAACCAGGTCTTTTCATTACTCGATCCATATATCTTTCGCCACGTCATCGATAACTATGCCACCAAGCCAGACTTGTATACCAAGGCCGAATTCATATCCGGGGTCGGCTTGTTGCTTTTGGGTATAGTCGGTGTTGCTTTTGTTTCCCGCGTGGCTAAGAATTTTCAAGATTTTTATTTAAATGGAGTTAGTCAAAGAGTCGGGGCTGATTTATATGGGGCGGGGGTAGCTCACACTCTTTCTTTGCCATATAGTGTTTTTGAAGATGAAAGAAGTGGAGAAACCTTAGGCAAATTACAAAAAGCCAGACAAGATACCGAGAAATTAATTGCCGCGGTGGTGAATATTTTGTTCGTATCCTTGGTTGGCTTTATCTTTGTGGCTATTTATGCGACGAGTGTGTATTGGGTGATCGCACTCATATTTTTTGCAGTCCCTGTGTTCATTGGTTTAATGAGTTCATTTTTAACTAAAAAAATAAAAGATATTCAAAAAATTATCGTACAGGAAACCACATCCTTGGCTGGGTCTACGACTGAGTCCTTGCGCAATATAGAATTAGTAAAATCCTTGGGTTTGGAAAAACAAGAAATAACTCGATTAAACACCACCACTAGTAAAATATTAGAGCTTGAATTAAAGAAACTAAAATATATAAGGTCTCTTTCTTTTGTTCAAGGTACCGTGATAAATTTTCTTCGTACTGGGATTATATTTTTTATGCTGTACCTGATTTTTTCTAAAGTTATAACTTTTGGAGAATTTTTTTCACTTTTATTTTATTCTTTCTATATTTTTAATCCGTTGCAAGAATTGGGTAATGTAATCGGTACGTATCGAGAGGCCGAGGCTTCTTTGTATAATTTTAGTACACTTATGAATACTCCAAAAGAAAAGGAGGCGAAAGATCCGCAAGATATTGGTCAGGTGGAATCTCTAAATTTTCAAGATGTGTCTTTTCAATATGGTAGTAGTAGTGATGCTGCTCTATCAAATATTTCTTACAAAGTCTTGCGCGGGCAGACCATCGCTTTTGTCGGTCCATCGGGATCTGGTAAGACTTCGTTGGTGAAGCTTTTGGTTGGCTTGTACACGCCTACTTCTGGGGAAGTTAGTTTTAATGATGTACCGTTTGCCAAAATAAATAAAGGAGAGTTGCGCTCGCAAATTGGTTTTGTCACCCAAGATACTCAGCTTTTCGCTGGATCTATTCGTGAGAATTTACTTTTCGTCCGTCCCGATGCTACTGACGATGAATGTCTAGATGCTTTAAATAAAGCTCAGTGTCAGAATCTTTTGTCGCGTGGAGGCAAAGGGCTGGATACTTTGATAGGTGAAGGCGGAGTAAAAATTTCTGGTGGAGAAAAGCAACGTCTCTCTATCGCTCGAGCTTTGTTGCGCCGACCAGCGGTGTTGATTTTCGATGAAGCTACTTCAGCGCTCGATTCGCTGACTGAAGAAGATATCAATAACACTATCAAAGAAGTTTCTAAATCCAATGTGCACATTACTATCCTGATTGCGCATCGTCTGTCGACCATTATGCATGCTGACACTATTCATGTCTTGGAAAAAGGCAAGATAATCGAATCAGGCAGACACTCTGAATTGCTCGAAAAAAATGGATTGTATTCGGCTATGTGGCGCCAGCAGATCGGGGAACGGGTTTAACCTTTGCAAAATAAGCTAAAATAAACTAGTATTAGTCTTAGTTTGTTTGGTTTTGCCGTCGTAGCTTAGTGGTAAAGCACGTCATTGGTAATAAATAGGTCCACCCACATATGATAAAATAAGTAGGTGGCGAAAGGATTTATTTTAAATTAGAGAGCCAATAAGACCACATCTTTTAAAAAAGTGGCCATCGGTAAAGTTAAGTTCGTTATAAAAAAATACGCCGTTGTAGCTCAGTTGGTAGAGCACGTCATTGGTAGAACGCATTCCTGCCCACTTGATTGGTAACAATCTTGTGAATCCCGAATAACGGTTAAAGACCTCACAAGGTTAAGACCGTGGCGAAAGTAATTTCGCCCGAACGACTGACAAGGGAATCCTTTTGCTAGGATTAAGATACAGTCTAGCCCTTTTATAAACTCTTTAGAGTGAAGTAGAGGTGTAAGCGAATGACGAGGTCCGCAGTTCAATCCTGCGCAACGGCTCAGATAAAAAAAACTATATAGAATGAATTGTTTTTAAAATGGATATAGAAATCCTGTTATTAAAGTTTTATGATTATTCGTCTTTTGTAAAAGGTTATTCTAAGGCAACTATTGCTAGATACAAGTCAGTAGTAAGCTTTTATATTCGGGTTGCTCATATCGCCAAGATCGAGCAAGTTACCGAGCAAAACGTAAAAGAGTTTTTGCTTTATGGTCGAACAGTTAGGCACTGGAAAACCAATTCTTTTATTAGTTTCAATATCAGCTTGAGAGTGTTCTTTGCTTGGTGTGTGAAAGAAGGGTATTTAAAAAGTAACCCAACTGATGAGGTTGAAATACCTAAAGTAGAAAAGAGGTTGCCTCCTAAATTAACTAAGCAAGACACCCTTAGGCTTTTGGAGATTGTTTATAATTACCCGTATGATTATAAGTTCTTGCGTTATCGCAATCACGCAATGTTTTCAATGTTTGTATTTGCAG
>JAGNZX010000009.1 GCA_017984185.1 Minisyncoccota bacterium
CGGGTATACTCTCATAAAAGAAAAAGACCTCGAAGGACTGCGTACTGATAATGTCCCTGTATACCAAGTATCACAGGTTTTTGACGGAGACACATTTAAACTAGCAGATAATACCACAGTGCGAATCGCCGACATTGATACACCAGAGCAAGGCGAATGCTTTTATCAAGAATCTAAAGATGCTTTGAAGAAATTAATTGAAGGTAAGGAAGTCGAACTTCGAAAGATATCGTGGCGATAGACGAATTTGAAAGACTGTTGCGGTATGTGATATTGCCGAATGCTTCTACGGTGAAGAACAATGTGTTGGTGAGTGAATACATGGTGGCCGGCGGGTATGCGGTGCCTGTCAGCAATACAAAAAATTTGTTGTATTTTAGAACTCTGGTCATAAAACGAGACGAAGCTATAAAAAAAGGATTGGGAATGTGGGGCGGAGGATGTGATTACAAGGTGACCGAGCGGAGCCAAAACGATGTCCCGGCTTCTAACCCTAAATGCACAATCAAGGGAAATATCTCGGCTGGGGTTTCTACGAAAACTTATTTCGTCGACGGATGTCTGACTTATAACCAGGTGAAGATTGATCCAGCCCGTGGAGAAAAATATTTTTGTTCGGAACAAGAGGCGGTGAAAGAAGGGTATAAGAAGGCTTTGAATTGTCCTTAATATGAATTATTTAATTTGATTGAACACTAAGTTCTAATCTCGTATAATTAAAGTCACCTATAATAAAAAATGAAAGAAGGAAACTTAGAAAGACCAGAAAACAAAGAACTTAGTAGTGGTAACAAACCTTCCAGGCGAGGATTTCTTCGGTCTGGCTTTATGGGAGGGATAGGTTTGTCTTTGTCTGGTGTGTCGGAAGCACAGAACAGGGGGGTTGAAAAACCTGCAGAAGGGGGCAATACATCCGGACTAGAAATACCCACAGAACTTTCTATAAAAACGGAAAGATTGAAGGCTTATTTTGAAAGCCCGAAAATAAAATCTCTGAGAGAATCTATCGGCAAGAAAATCAAGATTGTAATGACTTCTTTTCCACGTGACATTGAATATCTGGTCGAAACTTTTGATGAGATAGAAGGTAAAAAAAGGGAATGCGTGAGAATTCAGAGAAGTTTATTAGAACCAGATCTTCCGCCAGAAGCAATACAAAACAAGAAAAGTATAATCGGGAGGTATCAAAAAGACATCATCAATGCATATAATTTGTTCGGAAATATACATGACTTTTTAATTACCCGAGAAGGTGTAGAGAAAAATGCACTACGCAGAAAGACTAAGCCGACAGTTTCTGGTTTTGAACAAACGAATCAATCCACAAATGAAGAAATTAGTAGTACTGTCGCTAGTTTGCCTGAAAAGTTATGGACTGATGTAGCGGGGATATCTTTCAGTAATCAGATGAAGGCCGACACAGCCGGTGAGGCTCAAAATCTGAGTCTAGGGTTTGGGGATGCCTTATTGGATCCAAAATCAAGGAAGATCGTTAATCTTTTTTACTTTTCAGGAATAGAGCAAGAAACCAAAGAGGAAACAATAGAGACCCTAATTCATGAGTTAGCTCATTTTGTTGACTGGGGTGAAACAGTCAATCTTACCCTAGAGGAACGTTTAGAGTTTTATAATGAAATTCTCGATATTTTCTTTGACCCGAAACGATCTCATGATTGGTATGTAGATGGTTATCTTCCCAAAAAGTATCAAAAAATGGATACCCGCAACCTCGAAGATTACCTGATCAATGATCAGGTTAAAGAATTATGGCCCCAATTAGTGTCCCGATATTTTGTGGAACAAACCACAGGAGAAGCGGGGCGTAGCTCAGCAAAACTAACTGAACAAGAAAGGAAATTTACCGAAAAATGGCTATTAAAGAACGGAATAAAGTTTTAAACAAAAGTAATTTTAGTTAGCAAGAATCGCTCGCACCCCCCTTAACTTACTTAAAAAACCTATGGTAAAATAAACTCATGACTACCAAAAAAATTTCTATTGCAGCAATTACAGCATATTTATATGAATAATATTATCCACAATAAATATCACCATCACTTAATAGATAAAATTGCTATTTACGCTGGAATTATTTCAGGCCTTGCTTTGTATCCACAGGCATATAGTGTAATTATTACAAAAAACATAGCCGGATTATCTTTGACAAGTTTTTGCATCATACTTTTAAACAGTGTGGTGTGGACTATGTATGCGATACACCGTCGCCTGGTAGCGCTTATAGTATCTTCGGTGTTAAACGCATTAGCTTCAGGAATTCTGATTCTACTTATTTTATAAGCATAGTTGTGTTATCATGCTTTTATGAGATATATTTTTGCTATTATTGGTAGTGTTGTTATGGCTGTGAGCTTGGTCGCCCTTGTATTCAACATCAGACAAATCGATCAAGAAAGGATAACTTTGACGACTAACCTGGAACAGCGAGCCTCCTTGCTTGCGGACAGCTTAAAGGAGTCTGTTGAGCCATATTATGCGAATTCTTCCCAATCTTCTTTCCAAGCCTCTCTTCAAAAAGTTGTTGATAAATTTGCAAATCGTGAACGTTTGGCGGGAATTGCTCTTTATGATAATAAGGGCATGCTTCTTGCTACTTCGTCCGGATTACCAAAAACAATAATAGAAAATACAAAAATTGTTACCGATGCGATGGATAGCAATACATCAAATAATGATTTTTTTGATGCCGATGGTGAGAATCGCTATGTGCACGTTGATCCACTACACAACGATGAGAGTATTGTGGGAGCACTAATGGTCGTACAAAATGCAGGATACATAAACACAAGAATAAGAGAAATTTGGGGAGGTAATTTATTGAGATTATGTATCCAGATAATAATATTTTCCATCACTATTTTTATAATTTTGAGATTTTTTGTTTTTCGTCAAGTTATACGTCTGGTGGAATCTGTGAAGAAAATCAGAATGGGTGAGGGTAAAGAAAGTTTTAAAGATGAGGATAAGTATTCCTTTTTTACTCCACTGGCAAAAGAAATTACTAATATTACAAAAAGTTTATCACAAGCACGTTTATCTGCACGTGAAGAAGCTCGAATGCGTCTGGAAAAACTTGATAGCCCGTGGACAGCTGTACGTTTGTCCGAGTTTATAAAAGGTACTCTAAAAGATCGACCTATTTTTGTTGTATCAAATCGTGAACCTTATGAACATTATACAGACTCAACAGGTAAAGTAAGTTATAGAGTTCCAGCGGGTGGAATTGTGACGGCTATTGAGCCAGTCATGGTGGCCTGTAAAGGTACTTGGATTGCTTGGGGTAGTGGAGATGCAGACAAAACAGTTGTTGATAAAGATAATAAGATTAAAGTTCCTCCTCATGAGCCAGCATATACTTTAAAAAGAGTTTGGTTAACAGATGAAGAGGTGGCTGGCTATTATAATGGATTCTCCAATGAAGCAATGTACCCACTTTGCTTGATGGCACATACTCGTCCACTTTTTAGAAAAGAAGATTGGGAAGAATATAAAAAAGTAAATAGAATATTTGCTAAAAATGTTCTTGCAGAAATAAAAGATGTTCAAAATCCTCTTGTGCTAATTCAGGACTATCATTTGGCGCTTTTACCACAAATAATAAAAGAAAATAGACCGGACGCTCAGATAGGAATATTCTGGCATGTGCCTTGGCCAAGTCCAGAGGCTTTTAGTGTTTGTCCGTGGCGTAAGGAAATATTACAAGGAATGCTTGGTGCTGATATTGTAGGCTTTCACATTCAGCAGTTTTGTAATAATTTTATAAATACTGTCGGTAAAGAAATGGAATCCCGATGTGACTTTGAGCAGTTTTCAGTAACATTTCAAAACCACACCAGCCATATAAAATCATTTCCGATCGGCGTTGCTTTTACTGGCGGAAATAGTGAGACAAAAAATGATCCGAGTGCTGGACAAAAACTTTTAGAAAAACTAGGAATATATACTAAATATGTTGGACTAGGAGTTGATCGTTTGGATTATACAAAAGGACTTCTGGAAAGATTTAAAGCTCTGGAATTTTTCTTCGATACTTATCAGTCTTATAGGGGAAACTTTACATTTTTACAAATTGCATCACCGAGTCGAGGGGGTGTTCCTAAGTATCAGCAATTTAACATAGATATGACAAAAGAAGTGGAACGCATAAATACCAAGTTTAAAACAAAAAACTGGCAACCCATTGTTCTTCTAAAAGAGCACCACTCACACGAAGAACTAGACCCACTTTTTAAAATTGCTAATGTGTGTATGGTGACATCTCTCCATGACGGAATGAATTTGGTATCCAAGGAGTATATTGCTACTAGGGACAATGAAGACGGTGTTTTGATACTGAGTCAGTTTGCCGGTGCTGTCAGAGACCTTGGGGGTTCTCTTGTAATAAATCCATACAGCGCCGAAGAAACGTCTGAAGCCATAAACACAGCTCTTAACATGCCATTACCGGAACAACAAAGACGTATGAAGAAAATGCGTGAATCTATCAAGAATTATAATATCTACCGTTGGTCTGCGGAATTTATTAAGGCAGTAACGAGCTTAAGTTAAAATATGAAATATGTTTTTAAAGATCTTATAAATATCAAAAAGAAATTAAAGAAATCAAATTTTATTTTATTGCTTGATTTTGATCTGACTCTTTCTCCGCTGGTAAAAAATCCCGAGGACGCTATTCTGCCTGATGATACAAGAATTTTATTAAAAAAACTTTCAAAACGTGTCCGTATTGCAATTATTACTGGCAGAACAATAATGGATATTAAAAAAAGAATAAAGCTTGGTAATATAACATATATAGGCAATCATGGATTAGAACACGAGACGAGAGGTGTTATCACAAGCATTCCACTGTCAATTACGACAAAGAAGGGATTGCAAGAAATGAAACAGAGATTCTTGCATCTAAAAAGAAAATACCCTGGTGTGATTATTGAAGATAAAAAAATTATTCTCGCATTACATTATCGACTACTCTCATTGCAAGATGAACGAGTATTTATGAAGGATGTTAAAAAAATAAAAACTGAGTTAAAAAAATATGATTTTCGTATAACTTTTGATAAAAAAACTTTTGAGGTCAAACCAAATGTAAAAGATGATAAAGGCACGGCTGCACTATTTGTGTTAAAAAAATTTGGCAACTATAAACAAGTAATATATATCGGGGACAGTAAAACAGACGAAGATGCATTTCGCGTGCTTCCGCATGGAGTAACTATCAGAGTAGGAAAGTCCAAACATAGTTCCGCTAAATATTATGTGCGCAATACTACAGAGGTAAAAAAAATTCTTGCCTGGATACTACTCTTAGTGCAATAATGTTATTATTAATATAATTATGAATAAAAATTTTCTTATAGCCTTAATAAAAGTCCTAGCGCTTTGTATTATCATTTTTTCTGTAAGTGCGTATTTTGTATACGATGCAAAAATCATGGGTTTGGTGGTTTTTGGCTGCGGCTTGTTATGTCTTGTCGCTTTAAGACTTTCAAAAATTTCAATAAATCAGGTCAGACCAGATATTGTATTCGGGCTAATTGATAATGGGATATTGGCTGTAATGGCTGTCGTGGGCGGAGAAATTGCGGGGGTAGCAGGTGCAATTATTGGTGGAGTGGTAGGTAATGCTATTACGGATGGTATTGCAGGAATCTTTGAAGGTGAAATTGCCGAAAAACTACGAGAAAGAAAGATATCTGAAGAAAGGACAATGCTTGGTTCAGCTGTCGGAAAAATGGCTGGATGTTTACTCGGAGCTGGAGTAGTACTAATAATCGCAAGCTTTATTTGACTCTAAAGCATTGAAATTCTTTAATTTATTCTTCCAAGTGTGGTTTGTCGACTTCGATGAGTTCGATTTGTGGTGAAAGCAGGGTAAAGAAGACATTGAATTGTCCGTAAGTGGTCGAGATATTTTAAGTCACTATTAAGTCTGTTATACTCACTTTATGTATAAAGCTGTAATAATAGACTTAGACGGAACCACAATACCAAACAAAAGGGAAGGTATGCCTTCAGAGCGCGTGATAAATATTGTTAAAAAAATTAAAGAAAAAGCGTATATCAGCGCGGCGACTGGGAGAGGTATAAATTTTTCTAGACATATAATAAAAGTTCTTGGTTTGACTTCACCTTGTATTATTTCTGGCGGAACACAGATAGTTGATCCTATTACTGAAAAAGTTCTTTGGGAAAAAACACTAGAAAAATCACAGGTTGAAAAAATTATGGAAATTGCACGCGAATACAATTATCATGTTTTCTTTGGTGATGATTTAGAAGGAACACCTCCGAAACACAAAGTTGTCAAAGGTGAGGAGCGAATAGTTTATATTGTTCCTGTGACAAAAGAAGATACAGAAATTATGCTTTT
The DNA here is from genome assembly GCA_017984185.1 of Minisyncoccota bacterium. Lineage (GTDB taxonomy): Bacteria > Patescibacteriota > Minisyncoccia > Phycocordibacterales > UBA9973 > UBA9973. The sequence continues at coordinate 6,392 of JAGNZX010000009.1, forward strand.
AAAACTTAAAAAAATACCAAATATTGTTGCTCATACGGCGATTTCTTGGACGCCCGATCATTTTGATATTCATATTACACACTACGAAGCAACAAAACGTCACGCTTTAGAGATACTCCTTAAAATGTTGGAAGTTCACAAGGATGAAGTTGTTGCTGTTGGAGACAGTAATAATGACCTACCACTCTTTGAATCAGCTGGCTATAAAATAGCTATGGAAAATGGGTCTGAAGAATTAAAAAGTAAAGCTGACCTTGTTGCGCCATCGGTGGAAGATGACGGTTTGGCAGTTGTTTTAGAAAAACTATTTACCTAGTAGCTAGGCAAGACCTTTCAATAATGGTCCGTATTAAGCTTTTGGTTTTTCGAAAATTCCGACGAAATCTGTCGAATTGTCATCAATCGAAAGAGTAGTATTGCCATAATGAGCAAAACCATTTTCATCAATTTTTGCAGAAGACTTTTCTGGTCCGAGACCAAACCTCATAATTTTCTTAGCTATTGTAAATTTTGTAAGACCAGCTTTCTTTGCACATTCCAAAATTTCATTTTGAAAAGATTTATCTTTTCTGTCTTTTAATATCCCATAAGACTGCTCTTCTATATAGAGTTTTCCTCCTGGTCGCAATACTCGAGATGCTTCTCTGAATAAATTTATTAAATCTTTTCGGGTTTCTTCTTCTGCTTGTGCCTCGGTCCCTGAGGTATTTAAACGATAAATATATAAAAAATGAAATAAATAATTTGTGGTGATGTAATCCATCGATTCGTCTTGGTATGGTAGCTGCATGGCATCAGCTTGAACCAAATGTCTCTCGGCCTGCCCAGGGTCATTTTTTAATAATTTAATACTTCCGTCGTTTATATCTATTACGTGCACGGCTGAATTTGGATTTATTTTTTTAGCATATTTTTGAAATTGATTTGCAGAAATAGCCCCAAGGGATCCCAAAAGTAGAAAATTTGGTTTTTTCTTTTCTCTTAGCTCTAATACACCCATGGGGGTCAAGAGTTCAAGGGCCACAGGCTCACTTCCGCCAAAAGTTGCCGCAATAGGCACGATTTCATTTTCTGTCGTGCCATTTTTATGGGCATTTTTATCCCTGTTTCGTATTTTAAATACAAAATCCAAATATGATAAAGTCGTATATTTCTTTTTGTATGCTTGCTCGTAAAGATTGAATAAGTGTTGGCGGTGAGATAAGTTGTCTTCAGGATGCAATTGTGCAAATCTATTTATACCTAAAATACTTTCCATCTCTGAATCTTCCAATTTTTCGGTTAAGATTTTTTCAGCTATAAAACCAAGCTCTCCGGTCAGTGCCTCCACAGAAGATGAGCCGGCACCACGTCTTTTTAATTCTTGCAGACCAAGAAATACTTTTTCTTTATCACCAGTAGCGTAGTCTTTGGCAATTTGTCTGACTATTCGTGGGGTTGGCTCACCACTTGAAATCATTTGAAAAATAGGAGGTAGTTGCGGTGCCGAGTCTAGATCTTTTGGTGTGATTGTGTCTGGTCTAAAATTCATATTACAAATTATATGATATTTTTTTATTCTTCCAAGTGTGGTTTGTCGACTTCAATGAGTTCGATTTGCGGTGAGGCGCCGTTGATGCGGAGGACGTCTTTGTCTACTTTCTTGAGTTCTTTGCTCGAGGCGGTGTAATGGTTTACCACAGTGGCTAGGGAATTACCAAGTTTGTTGTGGTATTCCTCATAGGCTTTCAAGTGGGTGCCAAGTTCGCCAACTCTCTTGCGAATCTCTACGGCATCTTTTTCAATTTTCAAAGCATTCAAACCTTGTAGAACTGTTTGCAAATATGCCAAGAAAGAAGTCGGGGAGACGATGATGACGCGGTATTTGTTGGCAGCCCGTTGGATCAGATTTTCATCTTCGCCTTTGCCGACACGGCCGATGAGTAAGTCGTAATAGATAGCTTCGTGGGGGATAAACATAAAAGCAAATTCCATAGTGCCGAGTTCGGGGCGGATGTATTTGGAAGTCTCGATGATTCTATTTTTCAAATCATTTTCAAAAAGTTTTTCGAGACGTTCTCGCTCGGCGACATCGCGTTCATCGATGATGCGGTTGTAATTGTCGAGTGAGAATTTTGAATCGATAGGAATTATTTTTTCACGAACAAAAACTACAGCGTCGGGAATGAGTTCTTCACCATCGTCGTTTTTGCCGAGCTTGTATTGCATTTCAAAACTGCCTGGTGGCATTATATTTTTGAGGAGAGTTTCCAGATAGTATTCGCCGAGGATGCCACGTTGCTTTGGATTTTTTAGAATATTTTCTAGACTTTGGAGTTGGTCGGCAAAAGAGATGACTTGTTTGTTGGTCTCGTCTAGTCTTGTTAGTCTTTCTGTAACATCCCGGATAATTTCGTTGGACTGGCTGGAATGAAATTTTAGACTTTCGTTTACTTCACGTTGGCTTTGTCCGAGCTTGGTATCGACTGTCCGAGAGAGTTCGTTTAATTGAGTTAAAATTAAATTAAGTCCTACGTCGTCAGTTTTAACGACGTCAGTTTTTCGGCCATTCGTAATTATATAGACGACCACGCCCACAACTAAAAATAATATAATAACGAGTTCAAAGTTTTGCATAAATTCATTTTAGCATAAAAAAAGAAAACCGCCGATAGGCGACACGGCGGTCGTCTCTTCGGCGGCTAGGGGCCCTTGTTTGCGTAAAGGGCACTGATACTGTCGGAGATTCTGGTCGTAAGAACCTCCAGTGCCATGGTGGTGGCGGAAGCTATGTCCGCCCCGACACCTAGGCCCCGCCTAGTGTCGTTGGGACCCAGGATGACACAAAGGAACATATCGCCATTCCTGGCGAAGAGGGTGTCAGCTGGGAAGCCAGCCTCAGCTAGCCTCTCCATTGCCCTTTTGTCCTCAGTGATTTTTTCTTCCAATTTCTTTTCCAAGCGTTCTCCTTTAAGAATCTAAATATTAAACTACCACAAAATCCTAGAAAATCAATTTATTTTCCCAAGAAATGCCTGAGAGTGTAAATCCAATCATCTTCGCCTTCACCTTTTAATTCCTTTTGAGCTAGCAACCATTCCAAGTATGGGCGGTCGATCGAGGCAACTTCTTCTACTTTTTTCCCATTGTGTTTTCCAAAACTAAAAACTCGCATTAGGGATGGCCGGGAAGAAATATCTATCATCTTGGCGATAGCTGCATCTTCGAGCACATTTTCTTCCGACATTATTTTTTTCAATAATCTTTCGAAAAGTTTTTCGAGCACGAGTACATCACCGAGAGCGTCATGGGCGGTGGCGTCGATTTCGATACCCAAAGCGTAGCGGAGAAATTGTAAATTGTGTTTAGCTAGTTTGGCATCACGATCGAGGTGGCGAGCGACGCGCAGAGTGCAAATAGTATTTTTTAATTCAATACCTTCTTTTTTAATCATGCCGTAGTCAAAAGGCATATTGTGAGCGACGATGACCGAACCTTCGTCTTCAAAAAGTTTTTTTATTTCAGTAAATTTTGGAGATTCTACAAATGCTGGCTTGTCTTTGACCATTTCGTTGGTGATGTGGTGGACAGCGGAAGCGCCTGGAGGAATCGGTATGGCTGGTTTAAATATTTCATTAAAGACTTCGTCGTTAGCCCCGCCTTGCTGGCCGGGGTAAATCTTATAAGCAATCTGGCATAAAAAATCTTCGGCACCAATGCCGGTAGTTTCTGTATCAAAGAAAATAATTTTTTTCATTTCACTATTTTAACATATTTTGTTATGATATTGGTATGTTACACGAACAAATAAAAAGTGGAATAAAAGAAGCGATGATGGCACACGATGCTGTCCGGCTCGAGACCTTGCGAGCCATGATTGCGAGTTTTATGAATGAATTAGTAGCTAAAGGGCATAAACCTCAAGAGATTTTGAAAGACGAAGAGGCACTCGCAGTCATCACCAGATTAGCCAAGCAGCGCAAAGATTCTATCGAGCAATTTAAGGCTGGAAATAGGGAAGACTTGGTAAAAGTAGAACAAGCCCAACTCGCTATCCTCGAGACATATTTGCCAAAATTGATGGATAAATCTGAAGTTGAAAAAATCGCCAAGGCAAAAAAATCTGAGCTCGGTATTGAGGATCCTACCAAAAAAGGCATGCTGATGTCGGCACTGATGAAAGATTTGAAAGGCAAGGCTGACGGCATGGTGGTCAAAGAAGTAGTCGACGCTCTATTTTAAAGATGGAAAAAATAAAACTCATTACTCATAGCGGACCTTTTCATACCGATGACATTTTTGCTGCGGCGACTTTGTCTTTGGTTTTAGAAAAAAAAGGTATAGCCTTTGAAATTATTCGAACCCGGGATGAAAATATAATTCAAACAGGGGATTATGTCTTTGATGTGGGTGGTGTGTATGATGCTGAACAAAATAAATTTGACCATCATCAGGCAGGCGGATCGGGTAGTCGATTGGTCAAAGATGTCGAAGTAGAATACTCTTCTTTTGGTTTAATTTGGAAAAAATTTGGCCTCGAGCTTTGTGGAAATCAAAAAGTGGCTGATTGGATAGATAGAAAATTTGTCGCACCGGTGGATGCAGATGACAATGGTTTTACTTTGGTTGAAAAAAAATACGAAGTCTCGCCTTTTTTTATACAAAACTTTTTCTCATTAATGCGTCCGACTTGGAAAGAGCCTGCTAGTGATTATGATAAAAATTTCTTGCGAGCTGTTGATATAGCCAAAGAAGTTTTATTGCGAAGCATAGTTCACGGACAAGATAAAGTAGAAGCCGAAGATTTGGTTACCAGTGCTTATGAAAATGCCGAGGATAAGAGAATTGTCGTTTTAGATAAGTATTACCCCTTTGGAGAAATTTTTGACGATCTCGCCGAACCTCTTTTTGTAATTTATCCCAAAGAAAATGAAAACAAAGAAAAAAATGAGTGGTGTATCAAGGCTGTCCGAAAGGATGGAGAAGAATTTCAAAACCGAAAAGATTTACCAAAATCTTGGTCTGGGCTACGTGACGAAGAATTGCAGAAAGTGACCGGGGTCCAAGACGCGGTATTTTGTCACCGAGCACTTTTTATAGCTGTAGCTAAAACAAAAGAAGGGGCGATCACTCTCGCTCAGAAAGCCCTTGAAGCTACTAGCTAATTAGCTATTTAGCTGATAAACTAGACTATATGGCCTTTATTGATGAAATAACTATATACGCCGAGGCAGGGCGCGGTGGTGATGGCGTGGTGCGTTGGCGCCAAGAAAAATTTGTGCCCAAAGGGGGTCCTGCTGGAGGAGATGGTGGACGCGGGGGAGATTTTTACGTGCAAGCCGTGCGAGATATTCATATTCTTTCTAAATATAAAGCTAAAAAAGACTTTGTGGCTGGACGGGGCGAAGATGGCGGTAAAAAAAGTTTGCACGGAAAAAGTGGTGAAGATTTCTTTCTAAAATTACCTCTTGGTGCCATCATCGAGAGTGTGGAAACTGGAGAGACCTGGCAACTGACCGAAGAAGACCAAAAAATAATGCTTCTCAAAGGTGGATACGGTGGTTTTGGAAATGAACATTTTAAAAGTTCAGTGAATACGACTCCGATGGAATCACGCACTGGACAAGAAGGTGAACGGGGGAATTTTAAAATCGAGTTGGAACTTTTTGCGGACATTGGTCTTATCGGTTTACCAAATGCTGGCAAGAGTTCATTGCTCAATGCCTTGACCAATGCCAAAGCCCAAGTCGGGGATTATGCTTTTACTACACTCGACCCTAACCTCGGAGATTTTTATGGATATATCATTGCCGATATTCCGGGACTCATCGAAGGTGCATCAGAGGGCAAGGGTTTGGGTATAAAATTTTTGCGACATATTAAACGCACAAAAATGTTGGCCCACCTGGTGTCTTTTGAAAACTCGGCCATGATTGCAAGTTATAAAGAAGTGCGCAAAGAGCTCACTAAATATGACAAAAAATTAAAATTGGGTGATGACGGATTAGCCAATAAAGACGAGATAATTATTTTGACGAAAACCGATATGGCTAAAGATCAAAAAGTTGTCACCAAAAAAGTAAACGAATTCAAAAAGATAAACAAAAATGTGCATGTAATATCTTTGTTTGATGATAAGATGATAAAAAAAATCAACGATGCATTGGTTAAAACATTAAAGAAAAAATAATTTAAAAAAAATCTATGAAAACTGAAAATAAAATTAATAAAAAATATGTGTTAGTGGGCCTGGTGATCTTGTTGGTAGCTTTGTATTTTGTTTTTCGTGGTGGCTCGACTACCGCCGGGCTCTACACCGTAGCCACCCAAGATGTGGCTCAGAATGTAGTCTTGTCTGGGACAGTCAAGACTAGCGACAAGGCTGACTTGGGTTTTGCTTCTTCTGGTAGAATCTCGAAAATTTTTGTCCGCAACAATCAAGCCGTCACTGCTGGACAAACTTTGGCCCAACTCGAAGTCGATGATTTGTTGGCTGACTTAAAAATCAAACAAGCCAATTACAAGACTTCAGATTTGGATCTAGAATCAGCTGTGGAAAATAAATACCGAACTTTGCTTTCTGATGGTTTGACCCTAGTTCCAGATTCCAATGCATACACCATGGA
>JAGNZX010000063.1 GCA_017984185.1 Minisyncoccota bacterium
CTCAAATTGAGCCCTATACCGAGCTATATTCAGTTTCAGTAAAAATTTGGTATACTATAAATTACTTATTAAAATTAATCAAAAATAATATGAAAAATACATATATAGCTTTAATTGTTTTGCTTTTAGTGGGTGTGGTCTTGCTTTTTGGGTTTAAGGGTAAGGACTTGGAAGCTCCGTCTGAAATAAACAAAGAAGTAAAGACCGATTTGTCTGATACTGGTGTATCTGAAAGTGAAAAATTAAATTCTGAAGAAAATGTAACTACGGAAACAGCAAAATCTATATCGGTTAAAGAGTTTACTGTGACAGGGGATAATTTTTCTTTTACTCCAAATTTGATCACCGTCAAGAAGGGAGATAAAGTAAAAATAACTTTTAAAAACAGTGTAGGGTTTCATGATTTTGTTATAGATGAATTTGGTGCTGCTACAAAGCAGACCAAGGCTCCTACAACTGAAGTTGTAGAATTTATAGCCGACAAAGTTGGTAGTTTCCAATTCTATTGTTCTGTCGGCTCACACCGAGCCATGGGAATGTTTGGAACACTAAAGGTAGAATAGTAGCAATTTATAAAGTGTAAAGTTGTAAAGTCATGGAAAAAGAAAAATCTGAAAAGAAATTTTCACTCATTGCTCGATTAAAAAGTACCAACCATGCTTGGCGGGGAATTGGAATTGTCTTTAAGACTAGCCATAACGCTCAGCTTGGCCTGGCTTTGAGCTTGCTGGTATTTTATTTAGGTTTTGTTTTTGGTATATCTACTACCGAGTGGTTGTTTTTAGTATTTGCTGTTGGTTTGGTTTTTGTGGCCGAGGCTTTGAATTCGGCTATCGAGATAGATATCGATCTTACTTCACCTGAATATCACCCTTACGCCAAAGATACCAAAGATGTAGCGGCCGGAGCCGTGCTTCTGTCGGTAATAATAGCAGTCATTATTGGGGCTTTTATTTTTCTGCCAAAATTGTTATAGTATATATATTATGGAACAACAAAAAAAGATATTTTTTACAGTGTTAGGAGTTTTGGTCCTAGGTCTTACAGGATTGGGTATGTTTCAATCAAAACAAGAACCAGCTGGTCCTGGTAAATATGATACATTCGCTACTTGTTTAAAAGATCAAGGTGCAGTATTTTATGGGGCTTTTTGGTGTCCACATTGTCAGTCTCAAAAAAAGCTTTTTGGAACTTCGGCAAAATTGTTGCCTTACGTAGAATGTTCTACTGCTGACGGCAATAGTCAGACCCAAGCTTGCATCGAAAAAGGTATAAAGAGTTACCCAACCTGGATATTAAAAGATGGCACCATCCTTCCTACTGAAAACTCAGATGGGGTTACGTTGGAAACATTAGCAGCCAAGACTAGTTGTGTTTTGCCACAATAAAATTATATGAATCCAGTCAATGTACATTATTTAAATGTTTTTCTCGGCGCGGGAGCTATTGGTTTACAGATTGTATCTGTGGCTACGCTAGGTCTTCTCTTTTTTGGTCCCAAGAAAAATGTATTTTTAGATTATGTAAATAAACATGTTTTAGTTTTTAGTTTCCTAATTTCAATTGTAGCGTCCATCTTTCCTTTGGTGTATTCAGAAATCATAAATTTCCTTCCTTGTTATTTGTGTTGGTGGCAGAGAGTGTTTATGTTCCCGACTTTCTTTCTTTTTGGAACAGCCTTGTGGGACAAAGATAGAAAAATCGTTCGTTATGCCACATCCCTTCTTTTTGTTGGTTTCTTGATTTCTGCATATCAAAACTTTTTCTATTACTTTGGTGAAACTAGTAGTTTGCCTTGCGATGCTTCCGGAGTATCTTGTTATCAGCACCTAGTGTCTGAGTTTGGTGGATATATATCTATTCCAATGCTCGCGCTCACTGCTTTTTTTGCCTTGCTTACCTTGATGGCTGTAGCCCATTTTTATGGTAAATCCAATATAGATTAATTTATGGATTCTGAATTACAGAAAAAAATCGAAAGCTTAGAGATGAAGGTGGACTTGGTCTATAAATCAGTAGAAAAAACTCGTCGTTACTTTTTAATTGTGGCCTGGGTTTCAATTTTAGCAATAATTTTACCGCTTATTGGTTTGGTTTTTGCTCTGCCAGCCTTTATGACAAGTTACACTAGTGCTCTAGATGGTATTGGTATATAATTGATTCGAGAATTAATAGTTTAATTTAAAAAAATAATGAATAAGTATGTCAGCATAATCATTGTCTTGGCTTTAGTCGTTTTCAGTGTTTGGTATTCAAATCAAGCCCCAACTGAAGCTCAAAATAATACAGCTTCATCACAACAAGAAGAAAAGATTAATAGTCCTGAAGTGACCCAAGATTCAAAACCTGAGGTCGTTTCAGAAAATAATACAAATAAAATTATGAATGCAACATTGCACACAAGTCTAGGAGATGTAACGATAGAATTTTTAAACACCCAAGCACCAAATACAGTAGCCAATTTTACCAAGCTAGCCGGCGACGGTTTTTATGACGGAGTAAAATTTCACCGAGTTATCAAAGGTTTTATGATTCAAGGTGGCGACCCATTAACCAAGGACGATACCAAGCAGGCTATGTGGGGCACAGGGGGCCCAGGATATCAGTTTGCGGATGAACTGACTGCTGGTAACCACAATGATGTAGGCACGATTTCTATGGCCAATGCTGGTCCAAACACCAATGGTAGCCAATTCTTTATCAATACCGCAGCCAACAATTTTCTCGATGGTAAACATGTAGTTTTTGGAAAAGTTACTTCAGGGATGGATGTGGTGACCAAAATTGAAAATGTAAAAACCGTACCAGGCGACAGACCCGTCGAAGCTGTGGTAATTAAAAGCATAACTCTAAAATAAAATGGGAAAGGGAAACAATGCGTATCGTAAAGATGTGAAGAAGCCAAAAAAGGCAAAGAAGAAATAGTTTGTGAAAATCTCCCAGTATCGCTGGGAGATTTTGGTTTTTAATGGTATGTTATAATTAATTATGCAAAACAAAAGCTATCAGATACTCATTATAGATCTCGGGAGCCAATACACTCAGATTATTCGTCGGAGCTTACGTTACCTTGGTTTTCATTCTATTATTGTCGCTCCAGAGGTGTCGTTAAGTTGGATAAAGGAGAATAAACCAAAAGGAGTAATTCTTTCTGGTGGTTCGGCGAGTGTTTACGATACTGATGCGCCAAAAATTTCAGAAGAAATTCTCTCGTTAGGTATACCGATTTTAGGTATTTGTTATGGTATGCAATGGCTTGCTTATGTGCATGATAAAAATACTGTTCACAAAGTAGCATCAGGAAAATCTTATGGGCCAGTGGAAGTTGCTTTTGGTAAAAGTAAATTATTTGAAAATTTGCCTGCCAAAATCAATGCTTGGTCTTCGCATGGTGATTCGGTAAAATCTACACCAGAAGGTTTTGTGGTTACAGCAAATTCAAAAAACGGTAGTGTGATCGAGGCCATAGAAAATCAAGATAAGAATTTTTATGCGGTGCAGTTTCATCCTGAAGTCGAAGAGACAGAAGATGATAATATTATTTTAAATAATTTTGTA
>JAGNZX010000064.1 GCA_017984185.1 Minisyncoccota bacterium
AATGTCACCATTTGATAGACACATCGATGCGATAATCATTACCAATCCCGACTCGGACCATATCAGTGGATTTTTGGATGTATTAAAAAGATATAAAGTTGATCAAGTTTTTGAGCCGGGGACAAAAAATGATTCACGGACTTATCAAAACCTAGAAACAGAAATAAAAAATAAAAATATTCCAAATATTTTGGCGAAAAAAGGTATGCGACTCGACCTCGGCGGTGGGGTTATTGTCGATATTTTATTTCCCGATCGCGATGTGTCAGATTTTTCTGTAAATGATGGATCGATTGTAGCCAAACTCCAGTATGGAAAAACTTCGATACTACTCACTGGCGATGCCACAGCAAAAACTGAAAAAATAATTTTAGATGAGTATGCCAAAACTGCTCTCGCGAGTACTGTTTTAAAAGTCGGGCATCATGGTTCGCGGACTTCTTCATCAATTCCTTTTGTAAAAGCCGTCGCTCCTGTTTATGCTTTTATATCTGATGGCAAGGACAATAAATATGGGCATCCGCATCCGGAAACTCTCGATACTTTGGCTTCGGTGGGGGCTAAAATCTTTCGCACCGACCTGCTTGGCACTGTAATAATGAAATGTGATATACTTGGCGCATGCGAGATAAACTAATAGAAAATTTAATAAAAGGTGAAGAGAAGAGGCAGAGAGAGGGGCTAGAATTGATCCCTTCCGAGAACTATGTTTCAGAGGATGTATTAAAAGCTAATGGTTCAGTTTTTACCAATAAATATTCTGAAGGTTACCCAGGCCGCCGGTATTATGGCGGGCAAGAATGGACCGACCAAGTCGAACGTTTGGCGATTGAGCGTGCTTGCAAGCTTTTTAAATGTAAATTTGCCAATGTGCAACCGCATTCAGGTGCACCAGCCAATTTGGCCGTGTATGCTGGGCTTTTGCAACCGGGGGACACTGTGCTTGGTATGGACTTGTCACACGGAGGCCACCTCACTCACGGGCACCCGATGACACTGCCAGCTAAAATCTACAAATTCGTAACTTACAAAATGAAAGATCCTGATACAGGCGAGATTGATTACGAAGATATGCGCCAGGTGGCACTGCGAGAAAAACCTAAATTAATTATCGCTGGATTTTCGGCTTACCCAAGGACTTTGAACTATAAAAAGTTTGTCGATATAGCGCATGAGGTTGGTGCCGTAACGATGGCTGACATGGCTCACATTGCCGGACTCATTGCTGCCGGAGTACTGCGCAACCCTTTTGACGACGGTTTTGATATTATTACGACTACTACACACAAAACTCTTCGTGGCCCTCGTGGTGGAATGATTCTAACTAGAGAAAATGAAGAATTGGCCAAGAAAATAGATAAAGCTATTTTCCCAGGTATTCAAGGTGGTCCACATATGCATATCATCGCCGCCAAAGCTGTAGCTTTTGGTGAAGCTATGACGCCAAAGTATAAAGCTTATGCTAAACAAATTTTGAAAAATTCCAAAGCTATGGCTGAAACATTCAAGAAAAATAAAATTCGCATGATTGGTGGGGGTACTGACAACCATCTGATATTAGCTGATGTCTTTGGTTCTCTCGGTGTGACCGGCAAGGAAGCTCAGACCGTGCTCGACGAAGTAGGCATCACTCTTAATATGAATTCTATCGCTGGAGACACAAGAAAACCTCTTGATCCGTCTGGTATTCGTTTTGGCACACCAGCTATCACTACTCGTGGTTTTAAAGAAAAAGAATGTAAAAAAGTGGCTGAGCTAATGATCGAAGTTCTAAAAAACAAAGACGACAAAAAAGTAAAAGACAGAGTGCATAAAGAAATAAAAGCTCTAGCTAAAAAGTTTCCAATTCCTAGAAAGTTTGTATAAATTTTAATGATTGAAGTTGAAAAAAAGTTTAGGCCAACCAAAGAGCAATTAGAAAATCTTCTTAAAGATTGTATTTTTATTAAGGAAGTTGTGAATCATGATATTTATTTTGATTATCCAGATTACCGTCTTTTTAAAAAAGAAATAAGATTACGTGAACGAAACGGAAACTACGAACTAAAAATAGGAGATGATGAAGTCGCTGGTATTGCCGAAGAAATAGAAGACGAGGAAGATCTTAAATCTTATTTAAAAATTGAAGTACCTTTAAAGGAATTTATTAAAGATAACCTCATAAAGATTATTGAATATACAACCAAAAGGATAAAATACAAAAAAGATAAATTTGCCATCGATGTGGATGATCTTAGTTTTGGCTTCAAGTGTGTTGAGATAGAGTTGATGGTATCTGATAACTCGGAAACAGATGAGGCACATAATAAAATTATTAATTTTGCACAACATTATGGATTTGAAATAAGGGATGTTCCATCCAAAGGAGAAGAGTATTTCCGTCTATTTAAGCCAGATATACACAGAAAACTTTATGGAGACAAATAGTCCTATTTTTGCTATATTTTATAGATGAATAAACGCGGCAAACTCATAGTAATAGACGGCATAGACGGGAGTGGGAAATCCACCCAGATAAACCTTTTGATAAGGCATCTTAGAAAAGAAGGGCGCAGAGTAAAACTTATTGATTTTCCTGAATATTATTCAAATTTTTTTGGGAAATTCATCGGTCATTGTTTGTCTGAACAATACTATAATTTCGTAAAAGTGCACCCAAAGATCGCTTCAGTTATTTACGCCGCTGATCGTTTTGAATCAAAAAACAAAATTGAAAAATGGCTCAAAGAAGGAAATATCGTAATTGCCAATAGATATGCTAGTGCCAACCAGATTCACCAGGGTGGAAAAATTTCTAATCCAAAAAAACGTGAAGCATTTATTTCGTGGCTCGCCGATATGGAGTATGGGGTTTTTAAAATCCCAAAACCAGATGTGGTTTTCTATCTCAATCTACCAATGACAGTAGTTTTTCGTTTGATCAAAGAGAGAAATAAAAAAAGTGTTCGGAATTATTTAGGTAGTAAGAAAGATTTGGTTGAGAAGGATAAAAATTATATGGAGAATTCTCACAAGAGTGCGTTGTGGCTTTCCAAAACTCAAAAGAATTGGATCAAGATAGAGTGTATGCAAGGGGGAGAGTTGAACACTATAGAAAATATCCATCAAGAAATTTACGAAAAAGTTAAAAAGATCATTAAATAAATGCAACTTAAAGTTAAAAAATTAAATAGCGAAGCGAAATTGCCGACACATGGACACCCAGGCGACGCAGGGATGGATTTTTTTACTATTGATGATGTGGTTTTCCCACCAGGACAGAGAACACGTGTTCATACGGGTTTGTCAGTGGAGATTCCTGAAGGATTTGTAGGGTTAATGTGGGACAAGTCGAGTGTGTCGTTTAACATGGGACTCAAGGTATTGAGCGGGGTGATTGATGCTGGGTATCGAGGTGAGCTTATTATGTGTCTTTTAAATACCAGCGATAAGGAGGTCTTTATCCCAAAGGGGCACAAGGTGGCCCAGATGTTAATCCAAAAATTCGAACATTGTGATATTCTAGAGGTAGACGAGCTTTCCGATACAGTGCGAGGGGGTGGTC
>JAGNZX010000010.1 GCA_017984185.1 Minisyncoccota bacterium
CCCTGTCTCGATGAGTCGGTGATTGATGAATTTATAAAAGTCTCCGATCATGAGGGGTTGGATATGCTTCAGGTCATGGCTCGAAATTACGGGCTACTTTTGGGTACAGCAGGTGGGGCGGTGTCATATGCGTTGAAAAAATATTTACCCAAATTAAAAAAAGGGGATGTGGTGGTGACGGTTTTTACTGATTCTGGACGAGCTTATCTATCTAAAAATTATTTCTAATAGATTTAACAAATAGTTAAAAAAAGTTAGAGTAGGTGTAAAAATTCTTTATTAATTGTTTTGTTGGTATTTTTAGGATGGAGGATTCCATGTTCCAGAAACTTTTCCGGCTTATGAAGCCGGTGTCACTTCCTGTAATGCATCGTGACGAGAATGTCACGATACGTTTCATCTTGTATCGTTGGCCCAACACCAATCTCTGGTTTGTGCCAACGTTGCGGTGGTGGAAGCGAGTTAGGTGACACGGTGGGGGCGACGATCACCCTCGGCAGTAAGAGCCGGTTCACCTACAGGTGAGCCGGCTTTAAATTTGGTATACTAGCGGTATGTCTGAAGATTTAAATGAGATAGAAAACGAAATAGCTAAACTTGAAGCGGAAATGCAAGGTCCAGATTTTTGGACTGATAAAAACCAGGCACAGGCTGTGCTTCGAGAGCTAGCCGAGTTGAAAGCAAAAAAAGATGGGGTCGGCAAATACGACAAAGGGAATGCGATACTCACCATTATTTCTGGTGCGGGTGGGGACGATGCAGAAGATTTTGCCGCGATGCTTTTTGATATGTATATAAAATATGCAGGGAAACGTGGTTGGACTTTGAATTTAATTCACGAAAACAAAAACGAGCACAACGGTTACCGAAATATTTCGGTTGAGATTGTTGGTAAAAATGCTTATGGAACTTTGAAACGCGAATCTGGAGTGCACCGCTTGGTACGAGTGTCACCCTTTGATGCCAAAAAGCTTCGGCACACTTCTTTTGCCTTGGTGGAAATCTTACCCAAGTTTTCCAAGATGGAAGATAAAGACTTCGTGATTCCACCAGCAGATTTGAAGATTGAGTTTTCGAGGTCTAGCGGACCCGGTGGACAAAATGTAAACAAGAGAGAAACCGCGGTGCGCATAGTGCATATACCGACGGGTATCGCCGTGCATGCTTCAAATGAACGTTCTCAAGAGAGCAATCGCGAGAGTGCCATGTCTATCCTGAGAGCTAAAATATTTAAACGGGTGGAAGAAGAGAAGAAAAGCCTGGAAGATGCGATGAAACTTAAAAATACCGAGATAGAATGGGGAAACCAAATTCGTTCTTATGTTTTGCACCCCTACAAGATGGTCAAAGACCACAGGACTGAAGTCGAGACTTCAAATGTCGATGCGGTTTTAGAAGGAGATCTGGATATTTTTATAGAAGCCGAGAAAAATTTGTAGAAATTGACACGAAGGTTGTATTTGGTAATATATAAAAGTATGCAATTTATAGTGTTTCCGAAACTAAATAGCAATATGATGATGCCTTCAAAAATTAGAAGGCTGATCTTTGCGCTGTAAAAATCTCTAAAAATTAAAAACCGCAACATAAACACCAGTCTTCTAATCCCAGAAGCTGGCGTTTTCGTTTAGGGCGAAAATGGTTGTATCTTGAAAACAAAATAATTGGAGAATTTATGCGACTCAATGTTGTTAACGATGCGCTTCGCACCGCAGTGCGACAAACTGGTGAATTCCTTGGGGGCCTGCCAGATCCCGAGACAGTTGTGGTGATGGTGTCGACAGAAGGGGGTTTCTTGCTCAAAGCAGCATCCTTTCCCGAGCTTTATGTGTCCAAAGAAACCTTTGCTCCTTTTGGACAGCTCGAGAAGCTGCTCTGCGTATTCATGGTGGAGGTTGGCCAAGAATCTCTGATATTCGTTCTCGAGGAAGGGGTTTCCCCTAGTGATCCACGAGAATGTTCCTGGGGATTATTTACGACAATCTTTCAGACACCTCTGAGCCGACTCGTGCCAAGGGTTCGTTTTGTTCCTGCAGGCTGAGTGATCAGCTGACATCTTTCTGTCCGATTGATCCACGATACGGATCATTGTTTCAAGATGTGTGTCTTGACTGATGAGCTCAAAAGAGCGAAACAATTTTGTTTGAGTAAAGTTTCGTGGTAAAATAGATAGTAATGATTTATTTCAACAATGTAACCAAAAATTATGGGGACTCTACTGCGCTAAATGACGTCACTTTTACGGTCACTGCAGGCGAATTTGTTTCAGTTGTGGGGCATTCGGGGGCGGGAAAAACAACACTTACTAAGATGATTCTAGCTGATGACGCCCCGACTGACGGGACAGTTTTTTTTGAATCGATTAATGTCCATAAATTAAAAAATAACGATCTGACCAAGCTTCGCCGGCGCATTGGGATGGTTTTTCAAGATTTCAAATTACTTTCCAACAAGACCGCTTATGAAAATATCGCTTTTGCTATGGAGGCGGCAGGCAAAACTGATGAAGAGATATCTACCGACGTGCCCCATGTGCTCGACTTGGTGGATTTAGGGCATAAGATAATGCACTTTCCACACCAAATGTCTGGTGGGGAACAACAACGCTTGGCGATAGCCCGAGCCATCATCAACCAACCCGAGCTCATAATCGCCGACGAGCCGACTGGAAATTTGGACCCAGTAAATACTCATGAAGTTGTCGAGATTTTGAAAAAAATAAATGGGTTGGGGACTACGGTTATTTTAACTACGCACAACAAAGGCATCATTGATGCTTTAGGTAAAAGAGTTATTACCATGGAAAATGGAAAAATTATTCGAGATAGTAAGCATGATAAGTAATAAAAAATTGTGATACAATAAAATTCATATGATGACCGATTTAAAAAGAATTATAAAAGCTGGATTCATAAACTTTAAAAGAGGTGGATTGGTTTCTTGGTCAGCTATTATGCAGGTGGTGAATACCTTGGCGGTAATCTTGATGATAATTCTCTTGCAAGTAGTTTTGTATGCCTCACTAGATACTTTAAAACAAAAAGTAGATATTACGATTTATTTCAATGTAGGTGCACCCGAAGATCAGATCATGTTACTCAAGTCTTCTCTGGAGAAATTGCCAGAAGTGCAAGCTGTTTCTTATGTTTCAGCTAGTGAAGTTTTAAAAACTTTTCGTTCTCGTCATGAAAATGATTACACGACTATTCAAGCTCTGGATGAAATCGGCACAAATCCTCTAGGAGCCGCTTTAAACATCAAAGCCAAAGAAGTGAATCAATATGAGAGCATTGCTAATTTTTTACAATCTGATAACGAATTAGTTTTAGATGCTAACAATATCATAAGTAAGGTAAATTATAATCAATACAAAAATACCATCGAACGATTGAACTTAATTATTTCTGGAGCAAGAAAATTGGGATTTATTCTTACCCTTTATCTTGTCATCTCTTCTGTAGTTATTACTTTCAGCACTATTCGTTTGACCATCTTTATTGCTAAAGAGGAGATAGGCGTCATGCGGTTGGTTGGAGCCTCAAAAATACGTATCAACGGTCCATTTATGGTAGAAGGTGCCATTCATGGTATTATCTCTACAGTCATCACCATGGTCATTTTCTGGCCTGTGACGGCATGGTTAGGAAGTAATATGACTACTTTTTTAGGAATAAATATGTACGATTATTATCTAGCAAACTTTTTCCAAATTTTTGTGATAATATTGTTTTCAGGTGTATTGCTTGGTATGGTTTCGAGTTTCTTGGCAGCTAGGAAGTATTTAAATAAGTAATTATAAAAGTCATTGATTTACCAAGTTATGAAAGAAAAAAGTCCAAAATATATATTTGTAGTGGGGGGGGTGATGTCGAGTGTGGGTAAGGGTATAGCTGCTTCATCGATTGCCAAGATTTTACAGTCTCGTGGTTACAATGTGACCAATCTCAAGGCTGATATGTATGTAAATATCGATGCCGGAACAATTCGACCGGCTGAACACGGCGAAGTATTTGTGGGTGAAGACGGCATCGAAGCCGACCAAGATCTCGGCAATTACGAACGTTTTACAAATCAAATTTGCACTAGAGAAAATTATATTACCACTGGACAAGTCTATGCCGAAGTTATTCGCCGTGAACGAAATCTAGAATACGGTGGAGAAGATGTCGAGGTTTACCCAGATATACCAAAAGAAATAATTCGACGTATTGAAAATTGTCAGAAAAAAAATAAAGCTGAAATCATGGTTGTCGAATACGGGGGTACTGTCGGTGAACACCAATTGTTGCCTTTCTTGGAGGCTACCCGAATCATGAAATCAAAAAATCCAAATGATGTATTTGTGGTTTTGACTAGTTATATGCCGACGCCGTCACTCTTGGGGGAGCAAAAATCCAAACCTACCCAGCGAGCCGTCATCGATCTCTTTTCTGTCGGACTCAAGCCTGAATTTATTTTATGCCGAGCTGATCGTCCGGTGACTCCAGATATAAAAAACACCTTGAGCAATGTCTGCAGTATACCTATTGATAGAATTATTTCGGCTCCAGACGTTTATTCGATTTATGATGTCCCAGTAAATTTTGAAAAAGAAAATCTTGGCACTACATTGCTTAAAACCCTAGGCTTGTCTCCGAAGAAAAAAGATTTAGCAGATTGGACTGCTTTGGCTGATAAAATTAAAAAAATAGATAAAGAAGTCACTGTCGGTATTGTCGGCAAATATTTCAATTTAAAATCTTGCAAAGATACTTATATTTCTGTGATCGAGTCTATCAATCATGCAGCTTGGTCATTAAACTTAAAACCGAAAATTCTTTGGCTGGATTCTGAGCAATATGAAAAAAACCCAAAATTATTGAGTGACCTAGATAAATTGGATGGAATTATTGTCCCAGGAGGTTTTGGTAATCGGGGAGTCGAAGGTATGATTTTGACGGCAGATTATGCCCGTAAAAACAAAATCCCATATTTTGGTTTGTGTTTGGGAATGCAAATATTGACCATAGCTTATGCGCGAAATATTTTAGGTCTTAAAGACGCCAATTCGACGGAAATGGATCAAAAGACTACCAACCCAGTCATCGCCACGATGGCGGATCAAGTAGAAAAAATAAAAAATAAAAATTATGGAGGGACGATGCGACTCGGCACCTACCCATGCCACTTAACTTCTGGAACTGTGGCATTTGATTCATATGCTGATTCTGGAAGCTATAAGCTAAAAACTAAGACCTACAAGCTGATAAACGAACGTCATCGACATCGCTATGAGGTTAACCCAGAATACGTAGAAAAACTTGAAAAAGCTGGACTTGTCTTTTCTGGAAAATCTCCAAGTGGAGTTTTGATGGAAATAGCTGAATTACCAAAGACCGAGCATCCATTTTATCTAGGTACTCAATTTCATCCAGAATTTCTGTCTCGTCCATTAGCACCACACCCACTTTTTACTGATTTTGTTAAAGCGTGTATAAGTAAAAAATAAATTTAAAAATGCTAGAAGTTTTTAGTCACTAGGCCTTAATTTCTTGGAAAGTTATATTGGTTGGGATGGTGAATTTTGATGGGTCTACTGTCCAAGGCTCGCAATCATAGTCGCCGATATTTTGAGCGTTCCATTGATAAGAGCCAGAAGTCGCGGTGCTGACATCACCTTCTTTTGGTTCGACGACTTTGACTTTAAAGCCCATAGTTGGGGCTAGGGAAGTATAGCTATAAGAAAATCCGTCACGAACTATAAATGTCGAATCTACGTTCATATTTTGTACCTTAGTATTGTATTCTCCGCGGATCATACCACCGCTTAGGTAAGTCGTGCCGACAGTGACACTACCATTTACATCTTGATTGACTGTGCATTTATAATCTCCATTACCTTGTTTTAAAAATTCAGAGAAAGCCATTTTCTTTCCGGCGGTTGGGTTTGTGGTCTCGAGAGTCTCACTAGTAGTCACATTCTCGGATATTGATGTACTGTACCTAACCGGCAGAATAAAAGAAGCAGCCACAGCTAATAGCACTCCACCACCTACTAAAATTCCAAGTATTATTTTTGTTGTTTGGGTCATAAATTTAAATTAAAAAACTTTTAATATAGCTATTATAGCAGAAATTATTTATATTTATCCCCAGTTAAAATTATTTTAGCATCAAAAGCTCCTCGTTCAGAGGCTTTTTTCTGACGAACAGATTCTACGTCTTTGTATTTTGGTAGTTTTCTTAATGCTTCGATTACTTCGATGATGTCGGCTAGTTCCTCGACACTTGCTTCTGAAGTAAATTCTCCGATTTCTTCTTCTAGTTTTTTTATGAGTGCATGAACATATTCTTCTCCCTCAGCTGTTCTTTGCTCATAAGGAACACCTTTTTCATCCAGAATTTTAGGTATACCATCTCGAACCAATTTTGTGTATCTTTTCATAAAAATAGTATAGTAGAAAAATTTAATCTTTTGTTGATATTTGTTTTTGATTTTCCATTTTTGTAATTAGGTATTTTAATACATGCTAATTATAGCAGAAATTAAATTTATTATAATTTTTCACAAAGTATTGGTTGTGTTGCCTGAGTCAGCCTCCAGGTTAGTTTGATGGTATAATATACAAAATGAAAAATAAAGTTACAATTTCACCCAAGGCGATAATTCTCTTCACTGTGTTTTTAGACGTGCTTGGTTTGGGGGTCATCATTCCAATTCTTCCTTTTTATGTAGAATCTTTTAATGTTTCTGAAACAGTAGTGACCTCTCTGTTTGCAGTCTTTGCCTTGTTTTCTTTTTTTAGTGCTCCGATTTTGGGAGCGATTTCTGATAGAAAGGGTAGGAGGCCAGTGCTTTTGGTGAGTCTAGCTTCGAGTGCGATCGGCTGGCTCATCTTTGCTTTTTCAAATACTATCTGGGGACTTTTTTTGGGGAGAATTATCGATGGTTCAGCTGCCGGGAATATTTCAACCGCTCAAAATTATTTAATTGATATCGCTCATGATCAAACAGAAAGAACAAAAAACTTGGGACAAATCGGGGCAATCTTTGGAATTAGTTTTATTCTTGGCCCCTTGATTGGTGGAGTTTTGTCGACTCTTAGCATGAAATTACCTTTTATTGTGGTGGGAATAATGTCTGTGTTAAATACCATACTCGCATATTTTTTCTTACCGGAGACTCATCACGAAAGAAATCCTAATAAAATTTCCATCAATCCTTTTTCACCAATAATCAAGGCTTTTAAAAATAAAAATATTTTACCTTTGTATATCTCTTGGTTACTTTTTGGTATTGCAATTTCACTTAACCAATCCATATTTGCACTTTATATTACCAAGGTATTTTCTTGGACAGTCATCGCTTCCGGACTCCTGATGTCTTTGATTGGGGTAATCATATCTATCAACCAGGCTTTTGCTATTCGAAAAATTTGGCTTAAATATTTCAAAGAATCATTTTTGATGGTTTGGGTATTTATTCCTTTTGCTGTTGGGTATTTCATTATGGCTTTACCTTTCAAGTCTGCTTTTTTGCTCGGACTTGTCATCACAGCTTTTGGTCAGTCTTTAATGAGAGTGGTTATGACCAGCCAGATAATCGGATTTTCTGACAAGAAAGAACAGGGAGAGAATATGGGTATCCTAGCTTCGTTTATGTCATTGTCGATGATCATCGGGCCATTACTCGGAGGATTTGTCTACGAAAATCATCCCAGCGCACCATTTACATTGGCTGGGATAATTTTAGTTATTACTTTTGTTTTTATATTTAATACGTATAAAAAGATAAAGCCTCACGACCATATCGATGTAGAACCTGTCGAAGTGGTTTAGTAGACTTCATTTATTAATGATTTCAGGCAAGGCTGAATGACTCAGTTGTGAACCCCACAGTGTAAGACCCCGTAAGCGTTCCTTGAGCGATTTTAGTATAGCAAATTGACGCGTATCAGTCAGGTCTCAGTAGACACAATAGACACTATAAAAGGGGGTCAAAAAGTGTCTGCTCTGATCCAGAAAAGCCTATCCTAAGCCAATTAATATAACCGTGGAAATGGCGAGTAATACAAATATAATTTTGCGCTTGGTTAGTTCTTCCCCGAACAATTTCCAGGCTATCACGGAAGCTATGAGTATATAAAAGCTGTTTATTGTATATACTAAAGAAAAAGGTCCTGTTGAAAGGGCTTTTACAATTTCAGCAGTACCAATAAAGTTAAACACACCAAGTGCGATGGCCCACCATATAATTTGTTTTGAAACAGTTATCTTTTGCCCTAATTCTTTTCTTTTTACTATCAGTAAAATAATGAATGCCGCAATTGAGGCAAATAAAAGTTGCCAGAATATAAAATTTCTTATTTCTATCGTAATTGACCCAAATTTCTGAATAAATTTTGTAGCGGTGGATGACAAGACTAAAGTAATTACGATAGGTAATAAGCCATTTTGCAGAGTAATATGTTTATGAACCCTGTTATAAAAACCAACAACAATAAAAGTTAGGATTATTCCTGTAATTTGAAGTATAGATAGTTGGTCGTGAAAAAAAGAAATTCCGATCAAAACTACTAGAACATGAGAACTGATACTAGTAACCGGAAAAATTGCGTTCGTATCAAGTTTTTTCAGTAGCTCCATTTGAAGCATAGTTCCAAAAGCAAAACCGGCTCCCCAGAGAGCGCCAAAAAGTATTGCATGATAGTCCACTTCTATGTATTTATAAAAAATCACGAAACTAAGTAGAGCCGAAACAGAAAGACTCAAAAAAGAATAAGCAAATTTGTTATGCCCCTTCGAAGAAGGAACTTTATAAAGTGCCATTGTGACTCCAATGGCGGTAACGGCAATTAAAGAATGCAAAAACCATGAATCCATATTAAGTGATTATAACAAATTAAAGCTCTTCTGTGGAGGACGAAATCAGTAGGTTTAATAAATTTAGAACAGGAGTATTGGGACATAAGCAAGAAAAAGTATCACTAGATATAGATGTACGGAACTATACGAAGTACTTACTTAAAGATGGAACGCTGATGGAAAAACGAGAACTGCTATCTTGTATGAAGAGTAAATTAATACTAAGGGAAAGGAAAGTCTGCTTTTCTTAGAGAAAAAAGTCTGTTTGCTTATAGACTTGACTTTTTGATGCCAATATAATAATATTGTGTATATGTGTATTAGTTTATAAATTAATAATAATTATATGGCATTAAAAGATCACATCACAGACTCAACAAAAGTTTCAGAAGAAGAGATTGAGGGCATAATAGCGGATTATATAAAATATGATCCTTCACACAAGATGGTTGTTTTTCTTCCAAAAGCACAAAACCTCTCAAACGAAAAAAAGATACTACTATACCTTGTTGGTTTAAAGGGATGGCAATTTGTCGTAAAGGATAATCCGCCCACTAACGAGGCTTTACCTAGAGATATTGAACGGGTTACAGGAATCCGTGGCGGAAGTCTTAGACCTATGTTACGATCCCTGCTTCAATCTAAGATGCTCAATTCTCGAAAAGGTAAATACGAAATTCCAACTCATAATTTTGGACGGGTGCGCGAAATAATGGCAGGCGGAGGTAGCACGATTACAAATCGCCCAGCTAATTCAGAAAAACCAGGAAAGAAGAAGAAAGATGGTATTGCTAAATCATCGTCTAGTAAGAAAAACAATAAAAACAAACCATCGCTTGCAGAGACTTTTGAAAAACTTCTCAATGATAAATGGTTTAAAGATGGCAAAACTCTTTCCCAACTAAGCGATAAATTAGAAGCAATGGCAGTTATCGTTCCATCTTCTCACTTACCAGTACATTTACTGAAAGCTTGTCGTGGTGAAAATCCTCGCCTAACACGTCGCAAGGAAACCTTCAGTGGGAAGAAGGTTTGGGTCTATTCACAAACTAAAAATGAATAAGAATACAAAATCCGTACCCGAGCTACTGAGAACTCTCTGGGAGGAAGGATTTTTTAAAGATGCAAAAGAAATCTCTGAAATATCTGGCGGTTTAGCAGCAAAAGGATATCATTTACAAGACTCGAGCTTAGGTACTGCTCTGATGCGCGCAGTTAAAACAGGTAGTTTTTTGATACGTGTAAAAGAAACTGGGAAATGGAAGTACATTCAAAAACATCCGATAGAGTCTGCGTCTGGTCAAAGAACTGAACTATTTAACAGATATGATTTTCATCCTCGTATAAAAGAGGTAGCATTTTCTCAGTTCGAAAATAATGATTTCAAGGGTGCAATATTGAATGCATTTATTGAAGTTGTTGATCAAGTAAAAACTAAAACAGGACGTCCGAAAGATAAAAATGGTAAAGATTTAGATGGCGATGATTTAATGAACAAGATTTTTGGTTGTGATGGTGAGCAAGAACCAAAAATTAAGTTTAATTCCCTAAGTGATGGCTTGGATAAAGCTGAACAACGCGGATTAATGTATTTATTCAAGGGAGTAGTGGGTGTAAGAGATAGAAAAGCTCATATAAACTTTATTCAAAATGATCCGTTGAAAACCATTGAATATCTAAGCTTAGCTAGTTTGCTTCTTAGACTTCTTGACGAACATCCTATTGCTTTAAAAACTAGAAAAAAGAAGTCTTAAAATTTACAAACTAAAAAGCACCCAAGTGGGTGCTTTTTAGTTCTGAATACCGCTCTCAGCGGGTATGCTTTGACTGAATAGTTTGTCCTATGCGTATCAGTCACCTGACTTAGCATAGCACTGCTGGGAGGCTTGGACTCGAACCAAGATAACGTCCTCCAGAGGGACGTGTCCTACCATTAGACGATCTCCCAGCTTTGCCAAAAATAACAGCAATTTCTTCTCAATTGCTTTACAATAATACAAAAAAGCGTTTTAATCAAATGAATTTTTATGCTAAAATTCCACCATGGAACCATTCAATCGTCCGAGAGTGGGTGTAGGGGTGATTATCGTCAATCAGGACGGGCAGGTTTTGGTGGGTAAACGCAAGGGTAGTTTTGCCCAAAAGTGGGCTTTTCCTGGAGGAAGTGTTGAAATGGGGCATACCTTTGAAGCGACAGCAATTCGAGAAATCAAAGAAGAAACCAATTTAGATATTTTGGATCCAAAAGTCATCGCGGTGGTCAATGGTTTGGAGACCTACAAAGAAGAAGGTAAACACTATGTTTCTGTGATATTGTTGGCGAGAAAATATTCTGGAGAATTAAAAATTATGGAACCCGAAAAATGTGAAGAATTTATATGGGTAGATATTCATAAACTTCCCGAACCACTTTTTGATGCTAGTCGTTGGGCCGCCGAATGCTATTTAAAGAATAGTTTTTATGAAGGTATTAAATGATTTAACATAACCAAACTATGAATACGCAAGAAATAGAATGCAGATTTTTGGAAATAGATAAAGATGTTTTATTAAAAAAACTTCATGCGTTGGGTGCCTTGGATGAGGGGGAAGAATTGGTTAATGAAGTAATCATATACGACAAAGAATTAAAGTGGAGAGACGAGCAGAGATTTTTAAGAGTTAGAAAAATTGGAGATAAGACTACACTTGCTTACAAAGAACAGACACAACATACGGTTGATGGCACGTATGAATTAGAATTAAATATTGATGATTACGAAAAAGCAATATTACTTTTTGAAAAAATTGGCTTATATCCATTTAGATACAATCAAAAAAAGCGACATACTTTTAAGTTAAACAAAGTCACCATAGATATTGATACCTGGCCGATGATACCAGCTTACGTAGAATTAGAGGGTGATTCCGAGCAAGACTTGAAAGACGTAGCAAAAATGCTAGAGCTTGATTGGAAAGAAGCAGATTTTCATGGTGCTCGCTGGGTTATAGAACATAAATACAAGATTCCTGTCGGCACTTTCCGATGGTTTACATTTGATAAATGTGAATAGAAAATAGTTTGTTATAATATTATTATTAGATTTAATTAAAAATACTATGGAAAACAAAAGTTGTGAGAGTTGTTTAATGCCTTTTACCAAAGATCCAATGGGAGAGAATCGAGAATCTAAACAGCATTGTAGTTATTGCTATAAAAATGGAAAGTTGATGTACGAAGGCAATGATCTTAAAGAATTTAAGAAAAAAATGATAGAAGCTATCACCGCTCGTGGAGAGAGCAGATTGAAAGCTCACTTTTTTGCATTTATGGCTGGTTTTGCTCCGAGGTGGAATAAAAAGGTATAGAATGGGTAGATGTTAAAAGAATCTGCAAATTCTGACAATTTATATCTTCATGCCGATGGGGATTCTTTCTTTGTGGCTTGCGAAGTGTCGGTACGGCCGGAATTAAAAGGCCAGCCTGTAATCGTGGGTGCAGACAGGGGGATTGCCGTGGCAATGAGTGCGGAAGCCAAGAAGCTCGGAGTGACCAGAGGGATGCCAGTTTTTAAAATCAAAAAGCTTTTTCCACAGGTGATAATACTGTCGCACAACTTTGCTTTGTATGAAGAAATTTCCAACAAACTTTATCAAATACTTTCGTCGTATTTTTTAGAAGTAGAAGTATATAGTATCGATGAATGTTTTGCCTTGGTGCAACCATTTGAATTGAAATATTATGGCGGA
>JAGNZX010000065.1 GCA_017984185.1 Minisyncoccota bacterium
GCAGAAGTGCTGGCCAAGGGTTGGCAATGGGAGGATAATATCCCTGGGGCTTTTGGTAAGGAGACGATAACCAGTGGTGATATACCAGATAAAATAGAAGATGTGCCAGATAGTTTTCTGCAGGAAATATTTGCTTGTAATCAATGTTCTAAGAATTTTAATATTACTAAAAATGAACTTTTGTTTTATCAAAAAGAAAAAATACCTTTGCCCCGAAAATGCCCCAATTGTAGATACAAGAGGAGATTTGACCTACGTCCACCGAGAAAATTGTGGCATCGAAAATGCATGAAAGAGGGTTGTAATAATGAGTTTGAAACTACATACGCACCAAACCGGCCAGAAAAAGTATTTTGTGAGTCTTGCTACAACAAAGAAATTTACTAACGTTAAATTACTTTACTTAACTAAAGTGGAACATAAACCAGAAAACAAAATATGTCAGAATTGTAAACAGGACTTCACCATAGAGCCGGAAGATTTTAATTTTTATGAAAAAATGAATGTACCACCACCGACTTTTTGCCCGGATTGTAGGTTGGTACGCAGATTGATTATACGAAACAATAGAGTTTTCTATAAACAAGAATGTGGTTTGTGTAAAATACATCTTTTGAGTATTCACGATAAAGATCAACCACACACTGTTTTTTGCAGAGACTGCTGGCTTTCTGATAAATGGAACCCCTTGGATTATGGCCAAGATTACGATTTCTCCAAGCCGTTTTTCGAGCAATTTAATGAGTTACAAATAAATGTACCTAGGTTTAACCTATACAGGGACAATTTTATCCAAAGTGATTATTGCAACTACGGCTCAGATTTTAAGGAATGTTATTTGTTGTATGGCGGGAAAAACAATGAGCGAGTCTATTTTGGCAATCAAATCTTGGAATCTCGAGACTCGATGGACGTTGCTTTTTCCGAAAAATTAGAATTTTGTTATGAAAATTTTGAATGCATCAGAAACAATAAGCTATTTTTTAGTCATCATTCCTCTGATTGTGTAGATAGTTCATATTTAATAGATTGCAGAAATTGTACAAATTGTTTTGGTTGTGTGAATTTGGTCAATAAACAATATAATATTTTTAACGTTCAGTATTCCAAAGACGAGTACCACAAATTTATAAAAGAAAACGAGGGTAGTTTCAAAAAGCATTTAGAAAACTTAGAAAAATTACATAGGTTAGAATTGTCTTTACCTCACCGGTATGCTCGCGTATATAAATCGGTAAATTCTGATGGGGATGATTTATCTGAAGCTCGGAATACCAGCTATGCTTTTAGCTCGCGCCTGGTCGAGGATTCAAAATTTCTTTTCTTTTGCCGAACTAACTCAAAAGATTGCTACGACAACTGCTTCCAGGGTTTTAATAGTGAGAAATGTTATGAGACTGCGCATACCTTTGGTGGAAATAATTGTATGGTAGGAAGTAGAAATTTTAATAGTCAGGATACAAATTACAGCGAGGATTGCCATGATTGCAAAAGTGTTTTTGGTTGTGAAGGGTTACGTAAAAAATCTTATTGTATTTTAAATAAACAATATTCAAAAAAAGAATATGAAGAGCTTTTGTCGAAAATCATCGAGCACATGAAAAAAACGAGAGAGTATGGAGAATTTTTTCCAAGCGCAATTTCTCCTTTTGCTTATAATGAAAGTATAGCTCAAGAATATTTTCCTCTAACTAAAATAGAAGCCATAAATCAAGGTTTTCGATGGAAAGATGAGGAAGAAAGAAATTATAAAATTGAAATAGAAAATAAAGATATACCGGACCATATCAATGATGTGGATGAGGATATTGTAAACAAGGTTATTGCTTGTGAACATCTTGGCCATTGCACAGATCAATGCACCGAAGCCTTTAAAATCGTTCCGGAAGAGTTTAAGTTCTACAAACGGATGAATTTGCCTTTACCTCGGCTTTGCCCAAACTGCAGACATTATCAGAGAATTAACAAAAGAAATCCGTTAAGACTTTGGCACAGAAAATGCATGAAGCAGGGTTGTGGAAATGAATTCAAAACTACATATGCACCCGATAGACCAGAGATTGTATATTGCGAAAAATGTTATCAGCAAGAAGTTTACTAATTATTTTCCAAAGTTTTCAAAAAATATTTTTTGGGAAATTTCGTCGATGTTGTTGGTGGTGAAAATTATCATTTCGGTGGTCAGGCCGAGGTCTTTTTTAATATTTGAAAAGAGGTGTTCGTATGGGTATGGGGAAATCCAGGCCGAATTTTTGAGGCAGACAAAGTTTGCTTTTTTGAGTAGGTATCGCAAACTTTCGCGTTCACTTTTTCTGTTTTCAGGTAGATCTAGCAAAATAATTCTCCAAAAGCCATTCCAAGTTTGCGGCACCAGTGCGTCGCTGGCTTCTAGGGCCAAACTATTCAGTCGGCTTTTGCCTTGGTTAGTGATTTTAGCATAATTTTGGTGCTCACTGGCATGAATTTCGGCATAACCATTATCTACCAAGTTTTTCAGGGCTCGGGTCAGGGCATACGAAGTTTTTGTGTCTTCGTCCTTCAATTCTTCCACCGAAATAGCCGGCTTCTCGGACAACTTTTTAAGTATTTTTTTGGAATAACTTGACATGGATATAGACTATCATATATACTCTGTTTATACAAGTTTTTCGCGGTCGCGAAAAGTCTGTAAATCAATTAATTATTAACATTATAAATTGCGTCGGCCCTCAATGGACTTGGTCCGACGTGATTTAGTAAAATCAAAAATATATGAGTAAAATAATAGGTATAGACTTGGGTACAACAAATTCAGCGGTGGCTTTTATCGAAGGTGGAGCACCAAAAATTATTGAAAACGTAGAAGGAAACCGCACCACTCCTTCGGTAGTTTCTATTGCTAAAAATGGCGACAGATTGGTAGGCCTTTTGGCGAAAAGACAAGCGGTAACAAATCCAGAAAATACTATCTACGGTATCAAGCGCTTCATGGGCCACAACTTTGAAGATCCGGAAGTTCAAAAAGATTTAAAGAATGCTTCCTTTAAAATTCAAAAAGGTGCAAACGGCGGAGTAGAAGTAAAAATCGGCGACAAATGGATGCGTCCAGAAGAAGTTTCAGCGATGATACTTTCAAAAATAAAAGCCGACGTGGAAGCCAAGACTGGTGAAAAAGTTACTGAAGCAGTGATCACTGTGCCTGCATACTTCAACGATGCACAGAGAAAGGCTACCAAGGATGCCGGAGCTATCGCTGGGCTAGATGTAAAGAGAATCATCAACGAGCCGACTGCGGCCGCTCTCGCTTATGGATTTAATAAAAAGAAAAATGAAAAGATTGTCGTCTACGACTTTGGAGGCGGAACATTCGACGTGTCTGTGCTTGAAATTGGAGATGATGTTATCGAAGTAAAATCTACCGATGGAGACAGTCACCTTGGTGGACGCGATATCGACCACAAGATCATCGCTTGGATTGCTGAAGAATTTAAAAAGACTTCAGGTGTAGATGTGCGTGCAGATAAACTAG
>JAGNZX010000066.1 GCA_017984185.1 Minisyncoccota bacterium
CTGGCCCGAAGTCGGACTTATGGCTAATCAAGAAAAATCTGGACACGAAGGTTTTTAGCAAAGCACTCACATCTGGCACAACAACAAAAAAATGTGTGTTCTCGATCGGCTCTTCAAACATTTTCAGTAGTGTGTTTTGTGCTTCCAAGAGAAAATTGTTGGTCGAAACAATGAAAAACTTCTTCCCTGCCGTATATCCTTTTTCACCAGCATAAGATTTTAAATTTCGCGCGTCGTCAATCTTGAAAGAATCGAGAGTGATATGAGTGACGTCGGCATTTCCAGTAGATTCTACTCCGACACTTTTTAAAAATTCTAAAATCTCTACCACAATTTGTTCTCGCGCGCCTTCTATCAAGTACGCATGATGCAAATTATTTTTGTCTAAATGTTCTTTCATGAAAGCTTGTAGCTTATAGATTCTAGCTAGCTAGCAGCTAATCCCTAAAAGCTAGTTAATTACTTTTTACTAATTACTGTTCGTTTGTATACGTCCAAATGCTCGAGAGCTACGCCTGTGCCTTTAACCACACAAAAAAGCGCGTCTTCGGCCAACATAGCTTTTACACCAGTCTTTCGATAAACCAAATCAGGCAAATTGCGCAACATCGAAGAACCACCGGTCATAATTATTCCAGAATCCATAATATCTGAGGCGAGCTCTGGTGGAGTTTCCTGCAAGACGTCTTTGATGGCTTTGATAATGTGTTTTAATTCATTGTCGATAGCTTTGACGATTTCATTTGTGCTGACTTGTGCTGAACGAGGCAATCCTTGAATATAGTCGCGTCCTTTGATAGTCACCCGCAATTCTTCTTCGAGTGGCACCGCTGCCCCAATTTTAATTTTTACTTCTTCGGCGGTTCTATCACCTATCGCCAAATTAAAAGTTTTTTTAATATAATCAGCAATAGCTGCATCAATCTTGTTGCCGGCACATTTTACTGAAGTCGAAGCCACGATACCTCCGAGCGAGATGACCGCCACATCTGTGGTGCCTCCGCCGATGTCGACAATCATATGACCCTTGGATTCATAAATTGGGATACCAGCTCCGATAGCCGCCAAAATCGGCTCCTTGACCACATAAGCATTCATAGCACCGGCTTTGATGGCTGCTTCCACTACAGCTCGACGTTCGGTCGAAGTCACCCCGGCTGGCACAGAAATCATAACGTCGGGTTTGAAAAAATTAAATTTCCCCAAAGCTTTATTTATAAAATATTTGAGCATGGCCTCGGTGACCCGATAATCAGCAATCACCCCGTCTTTCATTGGGCAATAAGTAATAATCGATTCTGGGGTTTTACCGATCATGTCTTTGGCATCAAAACCAATTGCCAAGATTTTATTGTCTTGTTCGGAAACTGCTACTACTGAAGGCTCGTTTAAAACAACCCCTTTTCCGGGCAAATACACCAAAGTGTTGGCAGTTCCCAAATCTATGCCTAATTTCCTAACAAACATTCCCATAAGAGTAATATAGCACATTCATGTTAAAATGAAATCATGAAAATAGTCACGGTAATCCCCTTAAAAAAGGGGGTCTGGAATGAAAATTTGACCTACTTTACTTCAAAAGACATCCAAAACGGTAGCATTGTTACTATTCCTTTTCGCAAAAAAAATATCTTGGGTATGGTTATTTCTATCGAGGACGCTTCAGACGCAAAAAAGAATATCAAAGATTTGTCATTTAATTTAAAAAAAGTGGTGGATATAAAAGAGAATACTTTTTTTAGAAAAGAATACTTGGAAGCTGCTCTGGAGACAAGTAAATATTTTGCCATAAACAAGAGTAATACTTTCGCCTCTTTGATACCGTCTGTCTTTATCGAAAAATATGAAGAAATTAATTTTTCATTGCCTAAAAATATTCCGGATACGAACACAGAAAATGAAACAAAAAGTAAAATAAAAGCAGAAAAATTGCTTTTACAACTACCATTTTATGATCGCATCTCAATATACAAGACATTGATTCGAGAAAATTTTGCTCTAAAAAAATCTATTTTTATCGTACTACCTACAGAAAAAGATTTAAATGTGTTTACTGATTCTTTGTCTAAAGGAATAGAACAATTTACTTTTGCCATCCATGGCAGGACGACTACTAAAAAAAATCTGAGAACTTTTGAATTAATCACAACCTCCGCTCATCCATTGTTGATATTGGGGACTGCTCCCAATTTGGTCATACCTCGACACGATGTTGGCCTAATAATTTTAGAGCACGAGAGTTCAAGTGCCTACCGAACTATTTCTACGCCAAATTTTGATCTTAGAGTTTTTGTGGAATTATTTGCTTCCAAAATAAATGCCAAACTTATTTTTGGAGATACTTTGCTCCGCTTTGAAACATTGGCTAGAAATGAGATTGACAATATTCACCCCATGCATCCTCTATCTTTTAGAATTGATTTTGAGGGAGAATTAGAAATAACAAATGGAACAAAAAAAGAAGATAAAAATTTTAATGTTTTAACTGAAAAAACTATCGAGGAAATCAAACAAAACATAATGCGCGGACAAAATGTTTTTGTATTCGCCTTGAGAAAAGGTCTGGCTACAATGACCACATGCAGAGATTGCAGCACGATGATTGTTTGCAATACTTGCGGAGCACCAGTAGTTTTATACAAATCTCGTGATGGTGAAAAAAGGATGTTGGTCTGTAATAAATGCAAGACGGAATTAGACGCTGATACTCATTGTGAAAATTGCGGAAGCTGGAACCTGATACCCCTCGGCATAGGCACGGATACAGTTGTCGAATATTTAAAAAACATACTTGATGAAAAAATTAAAATATTTAAATTAGACAAAGAATCAGCTAAATCAGCCAAAGGGGCAGAACAAATCATCGAGGAATTTGAAAAAACCAAAGGTTCGATTTTAATCGGCACCGAGATGGCTTTTTTTTATATGAAAAACAAGGTAGCCTTATCGGTCATCGCTTCTTTTGATTCACTCTGGAGTATTCCAAATTTTAAAATGAGCGAGAAAATTTTACAAATTACTATCTCTATTCTTGAAAAAACTGATGCTAAATTAATTATTCAAACAAAAAATGAGCACGATCCAGCCTTAAAAGCCATCCAAAACAGCAACCTTCTTTCTTTTTATCGTGAAGAAATAGAAGAAAGAAAAAAATTGGAATACCCACCATTTAAACGTTTTATAAAAATAACTCATCTGAGTGATAAAATAAAAACTCAAAAAGCCAAAGAAGAATTGGCGGAAATTTTCCGAAACTATGCTCCAGAAATTTTTAGCGGATTTCATACCAAACTCCAAGATAAATATGTCACCAATACTTTAATAAAATTAAATCCAAAAAATTGGTCTTTGCCCGCACTCACCTTAAACAGCAATATTGATGAAAATCTTTTAGCTAAACTAGCTTTGTTGCCATCAGATTTTTTGGTGTCAGTCGACCCCGAAGATTTGTTGTAAAAATTATACAAAGGTGTATATTTATCTCGAAATAGAAAGGGGGGC
>JAGNZX010000011.1 GCA_017984185.1 Minisyncoccota bacterium
AGACCAAAATCTACATAAGTTTTGATTGGGAAAAGTTCATTTTTATGAAGACCAAACTCGCAACCCCAACCCATCCATTTGCTTTTTTCAGAAATTTCATCCACACCAAGAGTATAATCTTCGACGACTTTGACCTGAGCTTGTGGATATTGCGCATACATCTGGGTCTCGATCAAACCCTTAATACGCGAAGGGGTGCGTATATAAAAATGCACTTGTCCACCAAGCGAAACGATTTCTAAAGAAAACCAAAGCCAAACGGCTCCTTGCCAATACTCTTCTTTCCCGCCCTTTTCACTCCAATGATAAAGTGCGTTAGTAAAAAAAAGCTCCATAGCTTTTGGGCTACGCAATACATCACGTGGTGGCACAATCTCTAATAAAACATATTCAATTCCAGAAATAAAATCCTGCCGAATATAATGGAGCCACATCTTCCATGTCATTTTACCCAAAAATACAACCCCCAACAGAGGTAAAATTCCATATATCAGAAATTTATAGAGGTAAAAAAGTATAATATCTACTATCATACTTCTATTTTATCTAAACCACAGTGTAAAGTCCACTCTTGTTCTTTTTGAAATACTTTGGATTAACTAAATTCACAAGAATTGTATTCTTTTTGAAATATCTTTCTTTGTTTACCTTGATTACAATATCTTCTTTGGTGAGTGGTCCTTCCCGCTTTAAAATATCACGAATGACTTCGCGAGCTATACCAGCCTTGTATCCCCACTCAGCAAGAGCATACATTCCTCGTCCCACCAAAACGAACCGGGAATCTTTTATAAGCTCGTTGTGACAGGTAGCGTAATGAATTTTTTTATTAAAGGTTTTAGAAATAGCGTCAGCAACTTCTTTAAAATGCAGGGGTGTCCCGTGTCGTCGCATAACCAAAAAAGCGTAATCTTTGACTCCGCGAGTGCGTATGTTTGGGGAACTAGTTTTACCCCACTCACCAAGTGGATTTTTAGAAACCACTTTTGACATAGACAGCCATCTCTTGGCAATCTCTTCGTTTTTATATTGATCAGCGACATCCTTCATTTGTTCAAAAAATTTCTTGATCATGTCTGTCTCTGGGACCAGGTCTTCGTCTTTCAAAGTCGCATAAAGTTTTCGTAGTGAATCATGCACTTTGTTTGCTGTTTCGTCATCAATACTCCAACGCACATGAAAATGTTCATCTTCTTTGTGTTTACGAAAAGCATCGCTCAAAACTAAATAAAAATGAATATGATTTTGAGTAGACTTATCCTTTGATATGTGTGACAAAAGATCTTGTTCTGAAACTACTGAACCAAGCTTGTGAACAAGTTGTTTTAATTCATCAAATACTGCTTGCTCGCCCTTAAATGCAGCAGATTTTTTTATCAACGAGAGGGCCACATTTTCGATTTGTCGGACACGTTCACGAGTAATATTATATTTTTTACCAATTTCCTCGAGAGTCTTGCGATTACCTTCTGCTGTTAACCCAAAACGGTGCATAACAACATCGCTCGCACGATCTTGAAGATGTGAAGTTATTTTTTTAGTTATTTTTTTTGGTTTGAAAGATATTGTTGGCATATTTTTTAACGTTTACTTTTTGATCGTTCTACTTCAGTAAGAAATTTTTTACGTAATCGGACAGAATTTGGTGTGATTTCTAAATATTCATCTCCACTCATCACCTCGAGTCCTCTTTCGATACTCAAACCAAAGATCGGATTTAAGGTGATAGCTTCATCAGTACCGGAAGCTCGCATGTTGGTCAATTGTTTTCCTTTGGTTGGGTTGACGGACATGTCTTCACCCTTCAAAACATTACCCATGATCATACCTTCGTAAACTTCCGTTCCATGACCTACATATAATATACCACGTTCTTGTAAATTTGCAAGTGAAAAGGCTACAGCCTTACCATTGGCCATCGAAACCATCGATCCATACTCTCTTTTTTTGATCTCTCCGGCGTATTCATTGAAGCCAGTAACTCTAGAAGACATGATACCTTCCCCTTTTGTGTCAATGATAAATTCGCCTCGATAACCCAAAAGTCCTCGAGTGGGTATGTCAAAAATTATCCTTGCAATACCATGCTTTTCTGCCATATCTTTCATTATTCCCCGTCTTTTTCCTATCTTTTCAATCACGCTCCCAGAAGATTCCATCGGCACATCTATGACCAATTCTTCATAAGGTTCAGTCTTTTTACCATTCTCTTCTTTTATTATAACCTCAGGTTCAGAGACTTGCATTTCAAAGCCCTCTCGGCGCATATTTTCTAGCAAAATAGCCACATGAAGCTCGCCTCGGCCGTAAACTTTAAAGAAACTAGGACCTGTTTTATCCCCTTGGTCAGGTGAAAAATCTACTCGCAAACCAACGTTGATCTCTAGTTCTTTTTCCAATCTTTCTTTGATTTGTCTTGAAGTCAAAAGTTTACCTTCACGTCCAGCAAAAGGAGAATCGTTGACTAAAAAGTTTAGAGACAGAGTCGGTTCGTCGATAGCGATTGCTGGCAACTGTTCGACTGATTCATCTTCACACAAAGTCTCGCCGATATAAATATCTGGAATACCCGCTAACAGCACCACATCCCCTGCTTCGGCAGATTGAACTTCTTTGCGGGTGATACCTTCGAAAATAAAAAGCTTGGTAATTTTACCTTTTCTTGTTCCGTGAATACCTTTTACCAATATCGTGCTTCCAGAAATAATTTTTCCAGAATAAATACGAGCCACCGCCATACGTCCAAGGAAATTGTCGTAACCCAAGTTGAAAACTTGTGCTGACATCTTTTTTTCACTCGCCTCTGGAGCAACTGGTGGAACTTTTTCTAAAATTAAATCTAGGAGTGGAGATAGATCTTTGGAATCATCGCCTATTTTGGCAAAAGCTTTTCCTTCACGCCCAATTGCAAAAATAGTTTCGAAGTTTGCTTGCTCATCGCTCGCTCCAAGTTCAAAAAATAAATCTAAAACTTCGTCGTGCACTCGGTGCGCATCAGCAGCAGGTTTGTCTATTTTGTTTATAACTACGATTGGTTTGAGTCCGAGTTCTAGAGATTTTTTCAAAACGAAACGAGTCTGAGGCATTGGTCCTTCTACTGCATCCACCAACAAAAGCACAGAATCAATCGCTCGAAGCACTCGTTCAACCTCAGAACCGAAATCCGCGTGCCCAGGAGTATCGACTATATTTATCTTCGTATCCTTGTATATGATCGAAGTATTTTTGGAATAAATAGTAATGCCACGTTCCTTTTCAAGGGCGTTGGAGTCCATAGACAATCCCTCGTCTTGCAATCCACCATTTTGCTTCATTAAAGCATCGGTAAGGGTTGTCTTGCCGTGGTCCACGTGAGCGATAATTGCGATATTTCTGATTTGCATAATTGTTTAAAATTTAGTGAAAGAAAAAAGCCCCATAAAACGTCAGAGCTTTTCAAACACTCCTCTATAATAACATACTTTATAGAAAACTACAAATTTTTAGAACTTTCTTTTTGATCATTAAAGTATTCTTGGACACTGATCTTTTGGTCAAAGATTTTTTTAGCAATTTCTGTCCCTAAAAATCGATAATGCCACGGTTCATAATCATACCCAGTAATTTCTGTTTTATTTTTTGGATAGCTCAACACAAAACCATATTTATATGCATTGGCTCGTAGCCAAAGATCCTCGGCTGTTCCATCAAATTTATCGCTAGCACTAATATAGTTTATAGATTTTCCACTTATGTCTAGTGTCGTGCCAAGCTGGTGTTCGGAATGCAATGGTTCGGCAATTCTGTCTTTGGCTTTTTCACCTTTTAGCAACATCAAGGCTTTATAAAGAGTTGATTGCGTTTCACTACTCCGAAAACCCGATGTAACTGCCAAGTTTATATTTTCGAGAGACGCATCGTCAAACATCTTGATTAAATTTTTTAAAACATCTTTTTTCAGACAAATTCGATAACTCGATCGCACATCTTTGGAAATATTTACAAGATCTTTTGGAACATATCTATCCGGCAAAGAAATATTTTTATTGACTTGCACCGCAAGCTCATCATTAAAGCTTTTACCATCCCCTTTCGGGCAAAAATTTCCCCCATTAGCATTGGCAAAAAGATAATCTTGAATATCGATACCTAAACTTGGAGCCAGAAAGAAACCTAGCAGAAAAATAGCAACACTAATTAAAACAAGAGATAAAAATAATTTTTTCATATTAAATTTTTTGTGCGTCGAGAGGGATTCGGTCACAGATATTTTTCTACTGAAAAATTCTGCTACCCCGACTCGCGCCGTCGCGCTCCGTCTTTCTCACCCCTCCTGCCGTCACAATGATGCTCCACTCAAATAGCTCCCAGCTATTTTCGTGAATCATTGTGCGTCGAGAGGGATTCGAACCCCCGAAGCCCGAAGGCAACACGTTTACAGCGTGTCGTATTTGACCACTCTACCATCGACGCAATATACCTAAATTAACACAAAAAAAGCTTTTTTGCATCTTTTCAGGTATT
This sequence comes from Minisyncoccota bacterium, assembly GCA_017984185.1. Classification (GTDB taxonomy): domain Bacteria; phylum Patescibacteriota; class Minisyncoccia; order Phycocordibacterales; family UBA9973; genus UBA9973. The sequence goes on from JAGNZX010000011.1 coordinate 4,504, forward strand.
TAAACTTCAGAACGAGAACGAACTTGGATAGGGCTTTTGATTTTTCCTTTTTGTTTTTCAATGATTAGCTCTTTATTTTTCACCGAGACGAGTATCGTGTCCCCTTTCTTTATTCCATTTGAAATAATATATGAAGCTACAGGGTTTAAAATTTTATTTTGAATCAAACGATTGAGTGGTCTCGCACCATAATGCGGATTGTAACCTTCAGTCGCCAAGTATCCCAATGCTTCTTCGTTGATATCCAAATTTATACCTTTGACAGTTAGACGATCTTTGACGACTTGAATGCGTAGTTTCACAATTTCTTTTATAGCCTCAGGAGATAAAATATCAAAGACAATTACTTCATCAAGACGATTCAAAAATTCTGGACGGAAATTGTCCTTCAAGGATTCCATAACTTTATCTTTCATGTTACTGTAATCATCTTTTTTAGAATTGTTGGAAAAACCAATCGATTCCATCTTCTCTACAAACTGCGAACCAATGTTTGAAGTCAAAATTATTATTGTATTTTTAAAATTGACTACTCGCCCCTTACCGTCAGTAAGTCTACCTTCGTCAATGACTTGTAACAACATATTGAAAACCTCGGGGTGAGCTTTTTCGATCTCATCGAAAAGTACCACGGCATACGGTCGGTGACGGACAGCTTCGGTGAGTTGTCCGGATTCATCATAACCAACGTATCCTGGTGGTGAGCCGATAAGTTTAGATACAGAATGACGCTCCATATATTCAGACATATCTACGCGGATGATTGCTTTATCATCATTAAACATAAATTGTCCGAGAGCTTTGGTGAGCTCAGTCTTACCGACACCAGTAGGACCCAAGAAAATAAATGAACCGATAGGACGATTTGGATCACTGATACCCGCTCGACTGCGACGAATCACGTCTGCCATACGATGAATAGCTTCATTTTGACCCACAACTCTTTTATTTAATTCAGCTTCCATCTTTTCGAGTTTCTCGCGTTCTTCTTCGAGCATTTTAGCAAGCGGAATACCTGTCCATCGGGATACGACTTCGGCGATATCTTCAGCAGTAATTTCTTCTTTCAAAATCCGGCGAGATTTTTGTAATTTCTTTAAGCGCAAAAGCTTGCCCTCGAGATCTTTTTTAAGTGAAGGGATTTTTCCATAACGAATTTCCGCTGCCCGAGCTAAGTCAGACTTCATCTCGGCATCTTCGGCTTCGAGACGAATTGTTTCCATCTCTTTTTTAATCGCCCGAATTTCCACCACAATGGCTTTTTCGTTTTGCCATTTCAATTCAAGTTCTTTAGTTTTTTCATACAAATTCCCTATTTCTTTATCAACTTCTTTGACTCTACTATTTAATTCTTTTTCCTTTTCTTTTTCTTCTTTATTTTTTACTCCAGTCAAACTAGAAATTTCTTTTTTCAAAGCTTCTTTCTCAATCTCAAAACGCATTATCTTGCGATGCGCATCTTCAAGGACTGGTGGTTTGTTTTCAAGCATAATCTTGAGCGAACTTGAAGCTTCGTCAATCAAATCTACAGCCTTGTCTGGTAAAAATCTATTAGTGATGTATCGAGCCGAAAGATTTACTGCGGAGATAATAGCATCATCAGTAATCCGCACGCCGTGAAAAAGCTCGTATCTCTCTTTGAGTCCGCGTAAAATCGCAATTGCATCTTCTAAATTTGGTTCATCGATATACACCGGTTGAAAACGTCTTGCCAGGGCTGGATCTTTTTCAATGTGTTTTTGATATTCACGCAAAGTAGTTGCCCCGATAGCTCGCAGCTCGCCACGCGAAAGTGCCGGCTTCAACATATTTGAAGCATCCATAGTGCCCTCTGCACCTCCAGCTCCTACAATAGTGTGAATCTCGTCAATAAAAAGAATTATCTTTCCATCTGAACGTTCAATCTCTTTCATTATACCCTTCAATCGTTCTTCAAATTCTCCACGATACTTTGTCCCAGCGACAAGCATGCCGAGGTCAAGCGAAACAAGTTCTTTATCTTTTAGAGATTCAGGCACATTGCCTTTTGTAATTCGACTTGCCAATCCTTCAACCACGGCAGTTTTTCCAGTGCCTGCTTCCCCGATCAAGATTGGATTATTTTTTGTGCGTCGTGAAAGTATCTGCATTATGCGCATGATTTCATCGTCTCGGCCGATGACGGGATCAAGTTTGTCTTCTTTGGCGAGCTTGGTCAGGTTGCGAGTATATTTCAAAAGTAATTTAAATTTCTTCGGCTCACTCACATCGGTAATATTTTGACTGCGAAGTTCTCCCAATACTTTCAATACAGATTCTTTACCAATTCTAAACCGGGCCAAAGTTTCTCGCGCTTCACTAGCCACTTCCAAGATGGCCACAAAGAGGTGCTCGGTCGAAACAAAATCATCTTTCATGGATTCAGCTAGCTTGACTGATTGCTCGATAACTTGCGCCAAATCTGGATTGAGATAAATCTGATATGACGGAGATAAAGTGCTGTGACTTTCCGGCAATTCAATTAATTCTAAAACAGAATCGGTCAAAAGCATTGTATCTACTTCCAATTTATCTAAAATAGAATTCACCATGGATTCTTCTTGCAAAAGAAGAGCTGCTAACAGATGCAAAGAAGACACGTGGTTTACCCCACGCTCAATAGCTAGCTCGTGAGCTTTTTTGATGGCATCTTTGGCTTTAGTTGTGAATTTATTAAGTGGTGGCATATAAATAATTTAAAAGTTATAAAGTAAAAAGTTTATAAAAAAGAAATTTACAAACTTTTAAATTTTTGACTGGGTGGTCTGAAAATATTCCAGAATAGCAGTCATCGGCACAAATGAAGCCGTATCACCAGAGATAGCAATACCCAGGGCTTCACCATCTAGATTTATCACCAATCCTCCGGTCACATTTTTCTGAACATTGAGTTTAAATTCTTCTGTGCCATCAAAAATAAAAGAAGATATGGTATTGCCGAGAATTAAAATCTTTTGACCGATTTTCATTTTAGAAAAATCTCCAGTGGTCGGAACTGTATAGGTAGCCACGCTGGTGCCGTCTACCGGCTCCCCAATTTTCATATAAGCTACACCCTTATTGATGGACAACAACTCGGCTTTAAATTTTCCATAACTATTTTTTACAAAATATGCATCTTTGGTGGGGACCCACAGTGCATCAGCCACGATTGTGCCATCTTTATTAATAGCAAAACCACTACCGAGAGATATCTCGGTGCGTTGCCCGTTTAAATCATCAAAATCTTTCGAGATAGAAAAAACTGCAGATTTATTTTTTGCCACAGCATCTACCACCAAATCTTCTTCTTTGATGACTACAGTCTGGGTCGTGTTGTTCCCGGGCACCTGGACTATATTTTCTACTGTTTGTTTTATGATTCGGTTCACAGGCGCAGTAAAAGACACTGGTGCTTCTTGCATCAAGGTGACTGTAGTAATACCGGTGGCGATAGAGGTAATAAACGAAAGCAAGACCGCCAACAATATAAGTTGAGATTTATTTAAATCTTTTATATCCATAGGCTAATCATACCACTTTTTTAATTTTTTCAAAATCTGAACCAAGGCCACGATTGTGTGGTCAATATCTTTTTTACTAGTTTCTCTCCCGAGAGAAAATCTCAGGTACCCATCGGTGTCTTTTGTATTTGGATTAATGGCTTGAATTACATGGGAAGCCTTTCCGTCGCCAGACTTGCAAGCACTTTTGGCCGAAGCCATGATACCTCGAGCTGATAATTCAATAACCAAAAGATCGCTTGGAATATTTGGAATAGTTATGTTTACGTTATTCGGCAACCTGTTTTTTCGATCACCATTTACCAAAAGCTCAGAATTGAAAATATCTTTTGACATTTTTTCTAGTTTAAGAAAAAAATAATCACGAAGCTTGGTCAGACGTATAGATTCTTTTTCTTTTATTTTTTCTACATTTTCAAGCGCCAAAGCCAAAGCCACTGCTCCAGCCACATTTTCAGTACCCGGACGTAAACCATTCTCTTGATCGCCACCAAACATTATTTTAGAAACTGGAGTCCCCCTCCTTACATACAAAGCACCCACACCTTTTGGACCATAAATTTTTGCAGCATTAAAGGACATCAGGTCCACTCCGAGCTTCTCGACATTTACTGGCAAATAATTTACTGCTTGGGTCGCATCGATGTGAAAAAATATTTTTGTATTATTCAATTTATTAAAATGTCGAATCTCTTTGGCAATCTCTCTGATAGGTTGAATCGTGCCTATTTCATTGTTAGCATACATGACTGACACCAAAACAGTGTTTTTATTCAAAACTTTTTTAATTTTCTCGGGATCGACTACACCATCAGACTCAACAGGCACAAAAGTAGCCTGCCGATGTTTGCAAGTTTCCAAAACCGAAGCATGTTCAATATTTGTAGTCACCACCTCGCCAGACTTTATACCCAAAATAGCTAAATTATTACTTTCGGTGGCTCCGGAAGTAAAAACAACTTCATTTTTATGAGAGTTTAAAAGTTTGGCAATATCTGCGCGAGCTTGCTCGAGTTTATTTTTTTCTTTTACCCCAAGTTCATGCACAGCTCCTGAATTGGCCGACTTAGACAAAGCGCTAGATGCATAATCTAGGTATATTTTTCTTATTGATTTCGCCATAAAAATAGTATATATTGAAATTGTATGAACGCAAAGCTCGAACTTGGTCTTTTTATTTTTGCTGGAATAGCCTTTTTGATCGGTGCTGTTTGGATGTTTACGACCGAAAAAAGATTAAAGAGATTTTTTATCGGCAAAAAAGCCAAAGATTTAGAAGATACCATCACAATCCTCGAAGATGAAATTGCTAAATTAAAAAAAGCAAAGGAAATTTTTGAAAAAGATATTTCTATCATTAATGCCAAGTTGAGAAAAAGTATTCGTGGACTAGAGACTATTCGTTTTAATCCTTTTCCAGACCAAGGTAGCAATCAGAGTTTTGCTATCGGTATGTTAAACGAAGATGGAGATGGTGTCGTCTTGTCTAGCCTGTATTCACGTGAACGTATGAGTATATTTGCCAAGCCAGTAAAAAACAAAAAATCTGAATATGAACTTTCAGACGAAGAAAAAAGTGCCCTTGAAAAAGCTGAAGTTAAATAAAAATGGAAAATGAAAATACAAAACTAAATAGACCACCAGTTGTAGTAGTCATGGGTCACGTCGACCATGGAAAGTCTACCCTGCTCGATTATATTCGAAAGACCAATGTCGTCGATGGTGAAGTCGGTGGCATCACCCAGAGAATATCTGCCTATGAAGTCACCCACCAAGACGAAAAAGGTGTGGATAGTAAAATAACTTTCCTGGATACACCAGGTCACGGTGCTTTTTCTAAAATGCGTGAACGTGGAGCACTAGTCGCCGATCTCGCCATCTTGGTCGTCTCGGCTGAAGACGGAGTAAAGATGCAGACGATAGAAGCCTGGCGTGCTATCACCGAAGCTGGACTCCCAGTCATCGTGGCTATAAACAAAATCGATAAACCTGGAGCCAATGTAGAAAAAACAAAAATCGAACTTGCCGAGAAAGAAATTTATCTAGAAAATTATGGTGGAAAAATTCCATTCGTAGAAATTTCTGCCAAGACCGGAGCTGGTATCGACACACTGCTTTCACTCATTTTACTTATGACTGAAATGGAAGACTGGAAAACCAACCCGAACGACGAAGCCTCTGGTTTTGTAATTGAAGCCAATCTTGATTCCAAGCGTGGTATTCAAGCCTCTCTGGTTATAAAAAATGGAAATCTCTCGAGTGGTATGACTGTAGTGGTGGAAGACAGCCTGGCTTCTACCCGTATTATCGAAAACTTTCTCGGTAAACCAATCAAAGAGGCTGGGGCTTGTTCCCCTGTCCGGATCTTTGGCTTTGATAAAATGCCTAAAGTTGGCGCCGAGTTTAAATCTTTTAAAAATAAAAAAGATGCTCAGGCATACATAGAAAACTGGAAAGACACTACAGCAAAAACACCTGCAAAAAATAATGGCTCATTTGCACAAGAAAATAAAAAAATAATTCCAATAATATTAAAAGCAGACGTGGCAGGATCCTTGGAAGCTATCGAGAAAGAAATTATTTTAATAAAAAACCCTTCAGCTGAATTCAGAATCGTCAGCTCTGGAGTCGGACCAATTTCGGAATCTGAAATCAAAGGCATCGCCGATGGTCAAAATGCCATCATTATCGGTTTCAATGTCAAAGCCGACAAGAGCGCCATCGAAATAGCCGAGCAAAGAGGTATAACCATTTCCCTCTTTGATATAATCTACAAAGTCACTGAATGGCTCGAAATTGAAATGGAAAATCGTCGTCCTCGAGTAGAATCCGTGGAAACAACCGGCCGAATAAAAATCATCCGTGCATTTAGTCGCACCAAGGAACGCCAAATACTCGGAGGAAAAGTCACCGAAGGAACTATCGCTCTAAACGGAGTAGTAAAAATTATGCGCCGAGATTTTGAAATCGGTCGTGGCAAAATCGTCAACTTGGAAAAAGGAAAAGTAAAAACGAGTGTAGTCGAAGAAGGCAACGAATTTGGCATGATGATCGAATCCAAAGTCGAAGTCGCTCCTGGTGACGTCGTCGAAGCCTTTAATGTCGTTCAAAAATAATCAAAAATATTATGATAACAGCAGGAAGTGAAATACCATCAAGTAGACAAGAAAAAGTTTCAAATTTTATCAAAGAACAAGCTGCGATTTTTTTGTTGAAAGAAAATAATAATACTTCACTCATCACCGTCACTGCGGCCACCGTCTCCCCTGACCTAAAACGAGCGACAGTATTTATAACAGTCTTACCAGAATCTAAAGAAAAATTGGCATTGGAGTTTGTTAAAAGACAACGTGGAGATTTGCGAGATTTTTTGAAAAAGAATATGTCTACCAAAAATATTCCCTTTATAGACGTAGCTCTCGATTTAGGCGAGAAGAATCGCCAAAAAATTGACGAATTGCTTCGAAATGGTTAGGATTAGTAAATAGTTTTTTAAAAAAGTAAAAGGCCTGGTAGCCAAGTGGTAAGGCATTCCTCTGCAAAAGGAATATACGGCGGTTCGATTCCGCCCCAGGCCTCAAAATTATTTTTCCAATTCTATTAGAGTTAGTGGCCCTACAATACCGTCAGCAACCAAGCCCTTGGACTTTTGGAATTTAATTACAGCCATACGAGTTAACAAACCAAATAAATTTGTTTCTTTCCCGACTGAACCTACTCCAGATTTAGCCACCAAATAACCTTTTTCATTTAATTTTTTTTGCAACAACTTCACATCTTCTCCAGTCACACCTCTACGAAGAATGCGATTTAGTTTGACTGTATTGTTTGTGCTAATCGGTGTGGCGACATTGGTCACAGAATTTTGATTTGAATTCAAAACCAGAACGCGTCTTGGAGCGGATCCGCTAATTGTTCTATGTTCCGGCTCGGGTACAGGTTCAGGAACTACTGTATCTTCAATATTATTAAAAATGGCTATACCAGAAATAACCGTAGAGCCTGCCTTAACTAAGTTTCCACTTGCGATAAGGGAAACACCACTCATTAAAAACTGTACGTCACCCACCACACCTGCATTAAAAGCGGTAGCCAAACTGGTGG
>JAGNZX010000067.1 GCA_017984185.1 Minisyncoccota bacterium
TATACATTCATAGGTCTACTAGTATCAATTATTTCTTTGCCTAGGCTTAAAATCGATTTTAACGCGAGACATTTGGCCATCATTATACATGCCCGGTCATTTTGGTGGGCATTTGGTTATATGAACGGTGCTCGAGCTATGGCGATGGGGCATGTGGTCATTTTAGGTCCAAATTTAGAAAAATACGATTTAGAGCATGAATTGGTCCATGTTGAGCAACATATGAGATTTCCAATAATTTTTCCAATTTTAAATTTAATTGAATTATGCAGGGTAGGATATAAAAATAATAAATACGAAGTTGAAGCTTATTCCAGGGCTGGAAATTTGTACAAAGAAAGATAGGGCAGTGGTTTTAAAAGCCGATTTTTAGGCCTATTTATTTTATACTACCGTGTCGCACAATATATCTTGTGGTAGGTAGCTATAGGGCTAATACTAGATTAAAATAGGCCTCGAGTCTAAACCCAGGCCTACTCTACATACATCTATGTGTGCTCTCAGGGCGTTTAATTATTTCCAAACACTATTCAATAAATCTCGGCACCAATCTATGAAGTCTTTAATAAGCGCTATCACCTTGTCAGCATCTAGGCTCTTTACCCAATGTGTCGCGCTGTCTACAGTCACTCCATAATGACGCATGGTCAATAAAACGATCACAATCAAAATTATTAATTGAATAAAACCACCTTCATTTTTATTTTTAAAATTACTTTTCATATGTAAATAAATTATATCACAAGTTATTTATAAAATGGTAAATAAATCATCGGATCGAGATAAGCTTCTTTGGCTGCAATTGGTTGATATAAAGTTTGCCCCGGATAAGATTTACTTGCAAAAGAAGTGACTTCGACACCACTCGCAATATATACCGTCACATGTAAATGCGGGCCGGTAGAGGAGCCAGTGTTGCCACTGTAGCCGATGACGGCTCCCCTTTTTACCTTCTGTCCTTTTCTGGCGCTAATGAGCGACAAATGCCCATAGGCCGTCGACAAGCCATTGTTGTGTTCAATAAAAACCCATTTACCAAATGATGCTCCAGGGCAACACAAATCTGTATCCCCGACGCCACCGACGACTCCATCTGCCATAGCCATAACTGGGGTGCCCACAGAAGCCCTAAAATCAGTTCCAGAGTGGAATCCACGAGCTCTTGGTCCAAATGGTGATGTCACAAATATTTTCTCCAGTGGCCAAGCTAGCGCGCCTTTCTTTGGGAGCTTAGATGGGTCACGGATAAACTTCAGTTGAGCTTCAAAGTCGGCGAGCTCACTTTCAAAAGCTTCTTTTTGGGCGATACGATCTTGTAAAAGTTTTTGGTAACTAGCTTCGCTATTTTTTGTCTGGGCTAATAGTTTATTTTTTTCGGCTACATTTTGTTCGATGATTTTGTGCTGAGAACTCAACTGGGATTTTAGAGCCATCAATTCATTCTTTGCATCGATGGTGACTTGTCGAGTATCTTCCAGTTCTGTTTTGACTTGTTTCAACTCCAAGACATTTTCACGAGTCTTTTCGCGTAGACTAACAACTTGTTCTATGTTGTTCCAGGTATCAGTAAAATTATCATTAGCCAAAATCATCTCAAAAATAGTCGTCTGCTCGAGTTCATTAGTCTCGCGAAGACCTTGAGCTATCGATTTTTGACTGAGAGAAATTGAATTTTCTTTAGTGCCAATATCTCTACCCAAACTCTGAATCTTTAGATTGGTTCGATCAACTTTATTTTGAGTGACTGCGATATCACTGCTCAATTTTTTCTTGGTCAGATCGAGTGATTTAATAGCTCCAGCCAAGGAATTTTTCTGTTTACCGATATCAGCTAGTTCGGCTTGATACTTGGCAATCTCGCGCTCGAGTCTGGCTATATCGGCATCTTTTTGTTCCATCTGAGCACGAATTTCACTCACACTTTGTGCGAAAGTATTTGAAAAAAATAAAAAAGAAAAGACAAAAAAACCCAGAAGCACAAAAAGCTTAAATTGCGTTTTGTAATCGTTGAATTGTTTCATCTTTACCTAAAATTGAAGCTATTATAAATGGATCTGGAGATTTATCACGTCCCGATAGGGCATAGCGAACTGGGTGCAACATCTCTCCCCTACTCTCCAGTGTTTCCGCGACTGACATCAACGCTATTTTGATATTTTCTTGAGTAAAATCATTCCCATCAAACTTGTCGAGGGCTTCGATAGCCAATTTTAAACTACTTCTCGTCTTTTCTGATGAAGAATTTTTGTAAATTAATTTTGCCTTATCAAGCACAGGTTGTTTCATCACAAAATCAAACTCTCCAGACTGAAGCATTATATTTATATCGCTCCATTTAGAAATTCTTTCAAAAATGACTGGAACAATTTTCTTCATCTGCAATTCTGTTGGTAAATAAGAAAAAATATTTCTCTGAATTTCATCTTCAGATAATTTTTTCATATGCTCCTTGTTTAACCAATCGAGCTTGTCGTCACCAAACTGTCCACCAGAATGCTGGATTTTGTTTAAATCAAAAATTTGCACCAATTCATCTTTAGTAAAAACTTCTTTTTCTCCACCTGGATTCCAACCCAAAAGTGCCAAGAAATTCATCATTGCTTCCGGTAAATACCCTTCCTTTTTATACTCTAAAACATCTTTGGCGCCATCTCTCTTTCCCAATTTTTTTGTTCCCTCTTTGGCCATTACTGGTGGAGTAGTTACAAATATTGGTGGGTTTACGCCGAGAGCTTCGTACAGTGACAAGAATTTTGGAGTAGAAGAAATAAACTCTTGACCTCGAGTCACGTGAGTCACCTTCATCTCGATGTCGTCCACAATATGTGCAAAATTGTAAGTTGGATAACCGTCGCTTTTAATTAAAATAAAATCATCGAGTGCTTCTTCGCCAGCCGACAGATCCCCCCAAACTGCATCTGTCCAAGCATATTTTTTTATGACTGGTGTTTTGAATCGCAAAGGCTTTGTGCCATCCCATGCTGGAGGATTTTCTGGACGGTGCTCACGATATAAAAATGGTTTTTTATTTTGTTCAGCTTCTTTTCTCCAAACATCTAATTCCTCAGGGGTGTATGGATCAGCATATGCAAAACCACCAGCAATCAATTTTTCGCCATACTTTTTATACAAAGCCAATCTTTCAGACTGAACATATGGTGCATTTGGACCTCCCACATCTGGGCCCTCGTCCCAATCCATACCAATCCAACGCAATGATTCCTTGATGTGTTCTATTGATCCCACTACTTCTCGAGCCTTGTCTGTGTCTTCGATTCTTAAAATAAAAGTCCCTTTATTTTTCCTAGCCCAAAGCCAAGCAAAAAGACCTGTGCGCAGGTTTCCTGAGTGCATAAACCCCGTCGGGCTGGGTGCAAATCTAGTAACTATTTTATT
>JAGNZX010000068.1 GCA_017984185.1 Minisyncoccota bacterium
CAACGTAGCTTTAACCGATACATGTTTGGCCGAGCAGCCGAAGTCGAAATCGATTCCATCGGCCGGATGCTGATCCCAGAATTTTTACAGCAAGGCATCAAGCTTCGCGATAAAGCAGCGATAATCGGAGTAAAGGATCGAGTGGAAGTCTGGAATGAGAAAGCGTGGGGTGAACAAAAAGAAAAAGTGGAAAGAGAGGCCGAGAGTTTAGCAGAAAAGTTGGGACAATAAAATGAAAAGCATTCACAAGACAGTTCTTTTAAATGAAGCTATAGATGGATTACTTGCCCAGCAGAAGGCGGGGAATGAGAACCTAGTGGTGGTAGACGGCACCTTTGGTGGCGGTGGGCACAGCGCCGAGATTGCCAAGAGGTATAAAGGTATAAAAATAATTGCCATCGACCAAGATCACGGAGCATTTGAGAAAGCCAAAGATAAATTTGAAGGTTTAGATTGCCAGGTTGAGTTTGTGAATGATAATTTTCGAAACATCATGCAGGTTTTGAAAGATAAAAACATCGAGAGTGTGGACGGAGTGCTTCTCGACTTGGGTTTGTCTTCCGACCAGCTGGATAATTCCGGACGAGGATTTTCTTTTTTGAAAGATGAGCCACTGCTCATGACCATGAAAGAAAATCCTTCTCCAGAAGATCTGACGGCGCATGACGTCGTTAATACTTGGGGAGAAGAGAATATAGCCAAAATAATTTTTGGTTATGGTGAAGAAAAATTGAGCAAAAAGATTGCTCACGCAATCGTGGAGGCCAGAGAAAAAGCCGAAATAAAAACCACATTTCAATTAGTCGCCATAATCGAGAGTGCAGTCGGTAGGGCTTACAAGCGAATGCGGATACATCCTGCGACGAGAACCTTCCAAGCCTTGCGTATCGCAGTCAATGACGAATTGGGAGCATTGACCACAGGTTTGCAAAAAGGATTTGAAGTTTTAAGCGGGGGAGGACGGATGGCAGTGATTAGTTTCCATAGTTTAGAAGATCGGATAGTCAAGAAATTTTTCAAAACAAAAGTAGATGCCGGAGAAGGAAATTTGGTTAATAAGAAAATAATTTTAGCCAGTATAGAAGAAATTAAAAATAATAGTAGATCGAGAAGTGCCAAATTAAGAATAATAGAAAAAAATGAGACAAGCTAGTTTAAAACTTAAAAGTTACGCACAAAGTGTCAGCATAATAAACAACAATGCCGAGGCTTTGACCCTGCGTTTTATTCTAGGAGCTTTCATATTGTTGGCTATGGGCTACATATTAATTTTAGGAAATATTGTTTTAAATATTATCGAACGTCGAGCGACTGAGACTGCAGTGCGGAATCTCTCCAGTGAAGTGAGTGATTTGGAATTAAATTATTTAGCTTTATCAAACAATATTGATCTCGATTTATCTCACAATCTTGGTTTTCGGGAAGTCAAAGCCCAATTTGCTACTCGCAAAACTCTCGGTGCACTTCCTAATATAAATTTGGCTCAAAATGACATCTAGTTTTATTTTTAGGACTAGAATAGTGTTAAGTGCTGTGATTCTTTTTGGTTTGGTACTGGTGGCCAAGCTGTTTTTTGTGCAGATTGTGCAATATGATATTTACGCTGAAAAAGCCGAGCACCAATACGCGACTCCATCTGGAAATATTTTTGAACGTGGAACAATTTATTTTTCGAGACGTGACGGCACTCTTTCTAGTGCTGCTACGCAAGTCTCTGGCTACAAGGTAGCTATTGCTCCAAATAAAATCACTGATCCGGAATCTTTGTATGAAAAATTATCAGAAGTATCAAGTCTCGATCGTGATCAATTTTTAGCTCGAGCAGGAAAGGTGGACGATCCATACGAAGAAGTGGCTAGTCACCTAACCAAAGAACAAGCTGATGGGATTTCTGCATTAAAAATCCCTGGAGTAAGCATCTTTAAAGAAAAATGGAGAGTTTATCCTGGGGGCTCGATGGCTTCGCACGTGCTCGGACTCGTCGGCTACAAAGGGGATGAGTTGGGTGGACGGTATGGACTGGAAAATAAATATAATACCGAACTTACTCGTAGCAAAGATAACCCTTATGTAAATTTTTTCGCGGAAGTTTTTTCCAATGTAAACAAAACTTTATTTTCTGGAGAGTCCCGAGAGGGTGATATCGTGACTACGATTGAACCAGAAGTGCAAGGATTTTTAGAAAAAAAATTAATCGAGGTCAGATCTAAATATTCAGTAGACTCGATCGGGGGAATTATTATGAATCCAAAGAACGGTTCGATTTACGCCTTGACTAGTATGCCAAACTTTAATCCAAACGATTTTTCTGATGTTTCCGATCCGAAAATTTTTTCAAACCCACTTGTGGAAGGGGTATTAGAATTTGGATCAGTGGTCAAACCACTGGTTATGGCTGCTGCCCTCGACAAAGGAGTGGTAACAGCCAAGACTACATACAATGACAAGGGTTCGGTCATTGTCGAAGATAAAGAAATTTTTAATTTCGATAAAAAAGCCCGCGGACCAAACACTAGTATGCAAGAAGTTTTAAACCAATCACTCAATACCGGGATGGTTTTTGTAGAAAAAAAATTGGGGAGACAATCTTTGAAAGATTATTTATTGTCTTTTGGTATCAAAGAAAAAACTGGTATTGATTTACCAAATGAAACTAGCGGGCTCGTCTCCAACTTAAATAGCCCTCGCGAGCTCGAGTATGCAAACGCTGCTTTCGGACAAGGTATCGCGCTCACCCCGATCGAGATGGTGCGGGCTTTGGCCTCGCTTGGCAATGGTGGCAACTTGGTGGTGCCACATATTGTAAGTAAAATAAAATACGATGATGGGACAACCAAAGAATTGACTTATCCGACTACGCCAACAAAAATTTCTAAACAAAGTGCCGAAGAAATCACTCGGATGCTGGTCGGGGTTATGGATACTTCACTCAAAGGAAGACAAGCAAAATTCGAACATTTTTCAGTGGCAGTCAAGACTGGTACTGCTCAGGTTGCCAATAATGAAGGTGGGGGCTATTATGAAGACCGGCACACCCATTCATTTTTCGGATATTTCCCAGCCTACAACCCAGAATTTATTGTTTTCTTGTATGCTATAAATCCAAAAGGGGTGCCTTACGCAGCTCAGACTTGGGCTGATCCATTTCTGGGTGTAGCAAAGTTTTTATTAAATTATTACGAAGTTCCACCTGACAGATGAAAACTATAGTAAGAAACATTTTAATATATATATTACAAGCAGAGTCAAAACTCGTGCTTTTGAAATATAAGCCAAGAATCATCGCCATCACTGGATCAGTCGGCA
>JAGNZX010000012.1 GCA_017984185.1 Minisyncoccota bacterium
CTTTTAACCCTAGTAAATCATCTAGATAAATACCTACTTGAAAAATATTTTAAAGATGGAGGAGTGGGCGCCCTCATGATCTTCTCTTCATTGTCTGGTGTTTTAGTTTTACCATTTGCCTTGTTCTTTTCTTCCGAGAATGTCTTTGAAATACCTTTGAATTTTATTTCTGTATTGATAATGGTGGGTATTTTTAGTGCTCTGGCTGTGTTCGCATATCTTTTTGCTTTAGAAGATGAGGAGGCAACGGTAGTAGTGCCTTTTTATCAAACGATACCAATCTTTTCTGGAATACTAGGATATTTGTTTCTTGGAGAAGAAGTTACAACATCACAAATAATAGGAATGCTTATAATAATTAGCGGTTCTATAATATTATCACTCGAACTCGATGAGGTTAATAACTTTAAATTCAAAACAAAGGCTGTTGTTTTAATGCTGGTATCGTCATTTTTATTTACAATAAATGCTATTATTTTCAAAAAGGTCGCTCTGGAAAGTTCTTTTTGGGCATCTATTTTCTGGGAAAATGTGGGTTTGCTTATTACTGGTTTATTCATCTTTGTATTTTTCAAAAATTACAGAAAATTATTTATAGGTGTATTTAAAGAAAACAGGACCAAAGTCATGATATTCAATATTGTTAGTGAAATTTTAGTTTTGATTGGTAACATATCTCTGCAATATGCTTTAATGTTGGCACCTGTAGCCTTGGTGTTATTGGTTGACTCATATCAACCGATATTTGTCTTGATTTGGGCAGTTATATTTTACTTCTTATTCCCCAATATTTTTAAAGAAGAACTGGATAGAAAAAATTTAATTAAAAAAATAATTAGTATCTTGATAATTGGTCTAGGTACTACGATAGTATATATCTTTTAAAGATTATGAAAAATAATATTTATTTTACTTTAGACGAGGCCAGAGAAGAAATTAAAAAAAGATGGTCTGACGAAACTCTAAAAAAGAAAGTAGAAGAATATCTGTCTAATAATTTTATCCCAGGAATTCAAAAAAATGAACCCCGGGCTGTATTTATTAGAACTATAATATCACCAGATAATGGATATGACTTTTTTTTCTTGAACGCGAATTATTTAGGTCTCAAACCACTATATTCAGAATATACAGATGACCTGTTTGTTGGATTGAGTGAAGAAAAACTTGGTTTAGCCAGACTTCATCTAATATGGGAAGATGGTAAAAAAAAATTAGTAGATATTGTAGATTTTAAAAACTATCACGGAAAACAAATACCTGACGTTAAGGTTGTTACAGGTGAGAACCTTGTTGATTTTCATCATAATTTATTAAAATTTTCACAATATCCAATCGGTGAAATAACGAATGTAAGCAAATATTTTAAGTCCTATGGCAAACCTAAAGACTATTATCCATATTATTTAGCAAATTTTATATGTCATGGAGTTTTATTTGAAAATTTTGAAACCGATCCAAGCACACATGAATATAAATTTACAAACGACGTAGCATTATCTGTTATCGATTTATTAGAAAAGCAATTTGGGGTTAAACCAATTATTGTAAAGTTATACCCAGACAATCAAACAGAAGAGGAAGATTTCTTCTGGTGGTGTTATAATAGTAGTATCAATAATTTTTTGATTAATTATGTTAAAAAAAACAATTGCATTATTAAAAAATCTGAATAAACATTGGTTTTTTTTGACATCCTTTTTTATTTTTTTAGCTGTTATTTTTATTACTTTTATTAAAGTGTATGTTCATAAAGATTTTTTAATGAGACTACCAGAAGATTGTGAGTCAGAGTTTAATACTTGTGTAGAAAGCGATGAGGGCTTAATTCCTACAAGATTTATTCTATCTGAGGAAAATTACCTTATAGATAATTGTAATGATCAAAATTTTGATCTATGTCTTGAAAAATGTATTTTAGAGAAAATGTGTGTATTAGAAACCGAAGAAATAACTCACTAATAATATTAATTAATATATGATCTGCCAAGGACTTACCCAACCATTTTTATTTCTTTTTTCTGCTGATGTACCACCACTGTTGTATTATTCCCACATACCCTCAGCAATAATTTCACTACTCTTAGGTATTTTGATATTAAAATTAGGAGACAAGAGAAAATCTTCTATAATATTGTTTTTTTTAACCATGAATTTCTTTTTGTTATTTATTACCAATATTGCTATATGGACAAATATTGATGCTGGTCTTTTGACATTTCTGTGGTCTATTAACCAATTTATATTCTTACTTCTACCAATCCTGTCTTTGTATTTATTTGCAGTCTTTTTAAACAAAGACTTAATTTTACCGTTACCACATAAAATATTTGGGCTTTTAACCGCATTCTTATTTTTGCCAATAATATGGTTTGGTTATAATATAAATTACTTCGATTTGTATAATTGCGAGGCAGTAGAGGGGAAATTAGTTACTTTTTACCAAAACGGTATTTTACTGGCATCGACTTTTATAATAGTAATTTCTTCAATCAGGAGATTAGTATCTATAAAAGAAAAACGGGAAGAGAAAATAAAAATTATCTTATTAGCATTTGGGTTGTGTTCTATGCTTTTTTCTTTATTCTTTTCTTGGAACCCAGCAATTTTTGGTTATTCATTCGCAGCAGAACAGTTCGGTTTTGTGGGTATGATAATCTTTTTACTTATAATATCTTACCTAATTGTTAAGTTTAAAGCTTTCAGTGTGAAACTTCTAGCAACTCAAGCATTAGTGTGGGGACTTTCAGCGCTTATCGGTTCACAATTTTTCTTTATTAAAGTAACTACAAATTTTATTCTTAACGGAATCGGTTTTATTGCTTCTATTGTCTTGGGTAGGTATCTGGTTTTGTCTGTGAAAAAAGAAGTGCAACAAAAGGAAGAATTGGCGAAATTGGATGTTGAGTTGGAAAATCTTTTAAAGGAACGTGAGTCACTGGTTCACTTGGTTACTCACAAGGTCAAGGGATCTTTTACTCGTTCGAAATATATATTTGCAGGTATCTTGGATGGAACTTACGGTGAAATTAATCCTGAAATTAAAAAAGTAGCTGGACAAGGATTGGAGTCTGATAATGCCGGTATTGAGACGGTAGATTTGGTGCTTTCGGTGGCTAATATGCAAAAAGGCACAGTGAGATACGACATGAAACCTTTGAATCTGAAGGATTTAGTGGAAAAAAATATCTCTGATAAAAAGATTGCTATTGAAGCACATGGTTTAAAGATCGAAACAGATATCAAAGAAAGTGTATATCAGGTTCTCGGTGATGCTTTTTGGCTCAAAGAAGCTGTCGCCAATTTGATTGAAAACTCTATCAAATACACACCGACTGGGACTATCGTTGTCGGTCTAGAGAAAAAAGAAAAGAATATCGTCTTGTTTGTGAAAGATACCGGAATAGGTATAAATGATGAAGACAAGAAATCATTGTTTACTGAGGGCGGACGAGGCAAAAATTCTGTTAAGGTGAATGTAGACTCGACAGGCTATGGACTATATTCAGTAAAACTAATAATCGACGCTCACAAAGGGCGAACTTGGGCAGAGTCGGAAGGCACCGGCAAGGGCTCAACTTTCTTTGTCGAATTGCCGATAGCTTAAAAATTATTGTTTGATTTTACTTGAAGTCATACGAGACATGACTTCACTAGCTGCACTTACTGAATTGGTGATGATGATTGAATTGTCATTGGCAAATACATACATCAATACAATTTTATTATTTTCAGCCTCAGTTCCCTCATACAAGATTCTCGCATTTTTGTTTTCAACAATACCGTCCTCGAAATCTTTTGTTAATAGATAACTATTTGTGCTAGAAATATTTACACCCAAAAAATCATGCAAGTCTGCAAACATTTTATTTTCCCAAGTGTGAATATTGTTAAAAACATCCTGGATAGACCGCACCTTAATCAACATAAAAAAATCTTTCTTGATTCCGTTGACGACTACTCCAGTCAAAAAATTATCACTCACGACTTCGGTCCCCGAATTATTTATTTCCGGCAGGGCGAGATTGCTCTGTATAACTTTTAAAAATTTTTTTAGTCCAAAGATTTCTTTGTTCTCAGTAAAGTATATACCCTCGACTTCCCCGGTTTTAAGATCAACGTCGTTTACAGCGTTCAAAAAAGCTGTATTTAGTTTTTCTTTTGTTGGACTGGGCAGCTCGACGAAAATATTTTTGTCGTTAAAAATTAAAGGAGAAAATTGTTTAGTGATTTCAACCACTTGATTTTCTTTCTTGATACCAGAAATAATCAAAATAACAAAAGTGCTAATGATAAGTATCATACCCAATATTCCAAAAATTTTATTTTTTTGGGCCTCGGGTGATGTTTTATTATCTTCTACTTCACGTTCTTCGGCTTGGTGAATTATTTTTTTTATTAGCCCTTCTTTGTTGTCGCTGATTACCTGTGCCATATCTTCAGCATAGGTTTCAACTATTTTTGTATCAACGAGTTCAGATGTTTTTTTATTATTTTGTTCCATTGGTTGGTTTAAAAAAATCTTTGTCTGCCTCACGAATCGAGAGACTTATTTTTCCTCTTTCTGCATCAACCTTGATGACTTTGACGGGCACAATCATACCTTCTTTTATTATATCCGATACTCGCTCAACACGAAATGGGGCGATCTCAGAAATGTGCACCATACCGTCGGTCGAATCATTCAAACTAACAAAAGCCCCAAAGTCGGCAATTTTCACTACTTCCCCTTTTAGCACATCACCGACAGAAAATTCATGAGTCATTTCTTCGATGATGTCTTTGGCTTTTTGTGGAGCATCACCGATACCAGTGAGGTATACTGTACCATCATCTTCGATGGTTATCTCGGCACCAGTTCGCTCTTTGATTTCTTTGATGGTTTTGCCTCCCCCGCCGATGACGAGTCCGATCTTGGTTGGATTTATTTTCGTGATTAAGATTCTCGGTGCGTTTATTGAGATTTCTTTTCGTGGTTCAGCAATTACTTTTTGCATTTCACCTAAAATTGTAAGTCGAGCATCTTTGGCTTGGCGCATAGCTTCACCAAGGATTTTTACTGGCACTCCTTCGACTTTGACGTCGAGCTGTATCGCAGTGACTCCATTGCGTGTACCAGCAACTTTGAAGTCCATATCTCCGTGGTGGTCTTCTGGTCCTTGAATGTCAGTTAGTACTTTGTAAGCATTATCATTTTCATACATAAGACCCATAGCGATGCCGGCCACTGGTGCTAAAATTGGCACCCCACCATCCATAAGGGCGATAGATGAAGCACAGATTGAAGCTTGAGAAGTCGAACCGTTCGATGCCATAGATTCTGAGACGACACGAATCGTGTAAGGAAATTCTGCTATCGGAGGCAAGACCATTGCCAAAGCTTTCTCGGCGAGAGCTCCGTGACCGACTTCGCGACGATTTGTAAAACCAGCCCGACCAGTTTCTCCACCAGAGTATGGAGGGAAATTGTAGTGATGCATAAAACGAAGCTCTTTTTTGTCACGCATACCGTCTACCATGTGCCGATCTTCTGGTCCGCCGAGAGTGAGCACGGATAGCACGTGCGTCCCACCGCGGTAGAAAATTCCTGAACCGTGCAATACCGAGGAAACTCCTCCGGCTTGTCCAGAAAGTTCTCGGACTTCATCCATTTTTCTTCCGTCAGCACGCTTGTTTTCTTTGATAGCTTTTTCGTGGAGCATGTCATTTTCTGTGTCATCAAAAAGTGCATCTTCGAGAGCAAAATCATCGCGATCTCCATATTTTTTGGCAACTAAATCATTCCAAATAGTATGCAATACATCGATTTCTTTTTTACCTGCCCCAGAAAAAAGAGCTGACTCCATTTTTGGTAAAATATTTTCTTTAAATAAAGCCACCGATTCAGGATCGATTGTGTTTTTTTCTATCACTCTTTTTTCTTTACCAATTTCGGCCATGATTTTCTTTTGGAAGTCTTCGAGTTTGGTGATTTCAATACTTGCTTGGGCTAGTGCTTGTTCGAGTTCATCTTCTTTGATTTGTCGGGCTGAAGCTTCGATCATGTTTATGTTTCCATTTTTCCCACAGACGGCAAGGTCGTATTTATATTGAGCTTCTTCGGTGCGCAAAGATGATACTGCATTTACCACTAGGTTGTCATCATTATATTTACCGATGCGCACTGCGCCGACAGGTCCAGCCCAAGGGATATTTGAGACTGAAAGTGCCAAAGAAGCAGCATTTACCGCCATAATTACAGAATCATTTTCATCGAGCGATATGACGGTGACAATGATTTGCACCGCATGACGGATAGATTGATCAAAGAGTGGACGCAAGGTGCGGTCGATAACTCGGCTGGCCAAAATCGCATCTTCGGAAGGCTTGCCTTCGCGTTTTACAAACTTGGAACCAGAAATTTTCCCGGAAGCATAAAATCTCTCGACATAGTCGACAGTCAAATTAAAAAACCCCAGACCCTTGTGGCTGTCTTTGGACATACAGGCTGTGGCCAGGACCACCGTCTCACCGTATTTGAGCATCACCGAACCATGCGCTTGTTCTGCTAAATCTGTAAAAATGGCGGTCATAGTCTTGCCGCCGATTTCTAAACTATATTCTTTCTTTTGCATTTTATTTTTTTCCCACCAAGGGCGGGGGTAGTTCATATTCAGACTAAAGTATTGCTCCCCTTTTTTTGATTAACATCAAAATGAGAACAAAACTGCATGTCTGAACACGAACAGATTAACTAATAAGTATATAATTATCCTAGCATTTTACCCCCAAAAGGCAATCAATTTTTGAGTAGTGGAGAGATGTCCCCGATTTGGGTGAGTTCTAGTCTGTTTAACCGTGGAGACAAAATATCAACAACTTTTTTGATTTCAGTAACCCCCATATCAAGATCTTTAAAATTGCTAAACCTTTTGTTTGTATAAACAACGAGTTCACCATCTACAAATTCCATATCGTAATTACATTTTAAATCAATTAGCAAGGAAAAAACTTCCGGAGTAAAAATTTCAAGTACCTCTATTTCGTATTCTTTTGGAGCATATAATTTAAATTTCTTTTCAAATTCTCTCGGGACAGAAATTTTTGCAAGACTTGAAAAAACCGCAGGGGTATTTGAGTACCAATCATTTTTATAATTCAAATAAATATGCGGGAATGTTCCGGTAAATTTTATCTCAAACACAGTAAATGAATAAGTTGCCTTATTTTTTCCACTACCAATTTCGTATGCATATTCGAAAATATGGAAAGGTTGGTTGTTGTGCACACCTTTTATTCCATGCTGTGTATCTAGGGTTGGACGACCCGTCTTGAAAAGAAGGGCTTTTTCTCCTGTTATTTTTTTGCGTGATGTATATTCCCAATTATATTTTAAAGCCAGTTGCTTCCAAAAAGCCTCACGAACTACCGCATAGATTGCACCAATAAAGAGAAAAAGAATTATCCAAGGCAAGATTATGATAATAAAACCAAAATCTGAGGAAGCAAATTTGGATGGTAAAAATTTTATGAATATGCCACTCCAAGTCAAAGAAAACAAAGTTCCTTGAATTATTTTCGCGTATTCTTTTTTGAGAGCTTGGGTAAAAGCTTTTTTTGTATCAAGCACTTCCATATTTTGGCTAGGAGGCACCACTGAAACATCTTTCATATTTTTATTTTCCACCCATTAGGTATTTACGAGGATTGTCGGAGAGGTCGACAAAGTCGTCGACGGCTTCGCGAAGCTTGCCAGATGTGGATTTACCAAAAGAAACGACTTCCACTTGCACACCATTTGTTTGTAAATATTCTACGAGAGGTACGAAGTCCCCATCTCCAGAAACTATAACTACAGAATCCAATCGTGTGGCCATTTTAATTGCATCCACAGCTATGCCGACATCCCAATCCCCTTTTTTGGCTCCTCCAGCAAAAATCTGCAAGTCTTTAGTTTTAGTTTCGATACCTAATTTCTCGAGAGCTTCAAAAAAGTTTTTTTCATCTCCTGCTTCAGTGGTGATGACATAAGCCACGGCGCGGACGAGCTTGCGTCCAGCTACGGCATCTTTTAAAACTGCACCAAAATTTACTCGGGCTTGATATAAATTGCGGGCTGAATGATATAGATTTTGTGTATCGATAAAAACCCCAACCCTTTGTTCTTTGTGTTTAATAACTGTCATGTATGTAAAAAAATATTAAAAATATTAAAAGTTCAACCTATGTATATTATATCAGAAACAGGAGAGATTAGACCAAGTCCATCTTCTTTACGAGAGCGTTGTAACGAGTCTTGTTTTTTCGTTCCAAATATTTCAAATGAGTGCGTCGGTCAGCAACCATCTTGATTAGACCTCGGCGAGAGTGATTGTCTTTCTTGTGTTTCTTTAAATGTTTAGCTAATTCGTCTATTTGAGTAGACAAAACAGCTACCTGCACCTCTGGAGAGCCTGTATCTTTGTCGTGAATTTGATTTTTCTTGATAACTGCCTGTTTTTTCTTTGTAGCTAACATACCCAATATACTAGCATAAAAGCCTTAAAATTGCAAGCCCCCTATTTATGTAGGTGTGTCGCATTCACCCCGCCACGGCGGGGCAAGATATCTGCTATAATACCCATTATGGCCTCGCTAAAAACTCTTAAAACTCAATTTTTGGAATATATTGAGATCGAAAAAGGACGCTCGCTCAATACTATTGAAAACTATGATCGTTATTTGTCACGTTTTTTGGGTTTTTTGAAAAAAGACGACCCGCAAGATATCACCGACGACTCAGTTCGCGAATTTCGTTTGTGGCTCAATCGTCAGTCGAACTTGCCCTGGAAAACTTTGCAAGGAAGTTCTGGAGTTACTAAAAATAACAATATCGATAAAACTCTTTCTAAAAAGACGCAAAATTATTATTTGATAGCCTTGCGAGCTTTTTTGAAATATCTCGCTCGTCGCGAAGTAAAGTCTTTGCCGGCTGAACGTATCGAGCTCGCCAAAATTTCTGAACGCACCCTCGACTTGATCACTAGCGATGAATTGACTCGCCTCTTAAATTCTCCAAATGGTAGTGATTTAAAATCTTTGCGGGATAAAGCCATACTTGAGCTTTTGTTTTCGACCGGACTCCGCGTGACCGAGCTTTGTGCCCTACCCCGAGATATGAATATTGAAGCCGATGAACTCTCGGTACGAGGTAAAGGCGGAAAAGTACGCGTGGTTTTTATTTCACCAGAAGCACGAACTGCGGTGAAAAATTATTTAGCCAAGCGGGCCGATATGGAAGACGCACTCTTTGTGCGAGTTGATCGCGAAAGTAGCAAAGACAAAGGAAACAAAAGAGAAATCAGGGAAAATAGTGCGCTAAATAGGCACTCAATCGAAAGAATTGTCAGATATTATGCTGCCAAATCCAGCATGTCGAAAAAAGTGACTCCGCATACCATCCGGCACTCTTTTGCCACAGACCTGCTCGGCAACGGTGCAGATATTCGCTCTGTCCAAGCCCTGCTCGGTCATGCTAGTATTGTAACAACTCAGATTTATACCCACGTCACCGACAAACATTTAAAAGAGATTCATAAAAAGTTTCACAATCGCAAGTAGCAGACAAGAAAATAATATTTTATCACCCCGCATAAAATTCTACTGAATTTTTGCTTGGACTTCGGCTCGTCAGCCTACGTAAGGGTTCTAAAACATTATTTTCCTATCTGCATGCTAATATAGATATATGAAAATAATTTCTTGGAACACAAATGGTTTGCGGGCCACAGCGAAACAAGGGCACTTCGAGCCACTTTTTAAAAAATACAAACCAGACATACTTTGCTTACAGGAAACCAAGGTCGAGCCGGACCAACTTCCTGAAAATGTTCGCAATGTGGCAGGTTATCATTCATATTTTTCTCACCCTCAAGAAAAAAAAGGTTATAGCGGGGTGGCGATATACTCTAAAGAAAAACCGCGAGAAGTTTTTTATGGTATGGGTAACAAAGAATTGGATACCGAAGGCCGACTCATCGGCGCCAAGTTTAAGGACTACACGATAATCAATGGTTATTATCCAAACGGTGGACAAGGTCCGCACCGGCTTAAATATAAACTTGAATTCTATGAAGCTTTTTTAAAATTTATTATTAAACTTCGTAAAAATGGTGAGAACGTAATATTTTGTGGCGATATCAATACTGCCCACGAAGCGATCGACTTGGCTCGCCCCAAGGCCAATGAAGAGAACACTGGGTTCCTCCCTGTCGAGCGCGCTTGGATTACGAAAGTAATTCAAAATGATTTTATCGACGTCTGGCGACACTTGAACCCAAATAAAAAAGACGTCTACACATATTGGGATCAAAAAACTCGATCACGAGATCGAAATGTTGGTTGGCGGATAGATTATTTTTTTGCTGATAAAAAACTCGTACCAAAAATCAAAAAAGCTGAGATGCTTTCTGCATACCTAGGTTCCGACCATTGTCCAATTACACTTGAGTTTTAATTTGTGATACAATTTAATACATGAAACACACAAGATTGGACCAGCTTTCGGATGGAATATTTGCCATCGTGATGACTATTTTAGTTTTTGATATAAAGGTTCCGGCGATTTGGGGCTCTGTCGACAACCTCGGCTTGTGGCTCGAATTAAAAAGTTTACTTCCTGTTTTCTTGTCTTATGTACTCTCTTTCTTCTTACTCTTCACTTATTGGCGCGCGCATCATTTTTTTGTTTCTATTTATGCCAAGAATGTCGACGCGATGCTCACCAATATCAACGCTTTGTTTTTTATGCTAGTCTCTCTCATACCCTTTTCCGCAAGTTTGCTCGGAGCTTTTAGTGAAAATCAATTGGCAGTTATTTTCTTTAGTATCCACACGACTTTGATTGGTCTCACTCTATATTGGATGCGTCGCTACGTCTTGTATTCTCCAGCAATTCAAAACCCAGAAATCAGCCGTCGCGAAATTCGCGGGAGTACCATTCGCACCCTAGTCCCTGTATTTTTTGCCGTAGTCGCTGCAGTCTTGTCTTTCTATAGCACAGATCTTTCTCTTGTTCTCCTCACTTTCATTGTCCTCTTCAATCTTTCTTCTTCCAGCACCCGCCTATTTGAAAGCATGTTAAAATTTCTCCACAAACTTTTCTTTGGCGAAGATACCAAAGGCCATTTTGCAGACTAATTATTTTCTCGGTCAAGTCTTTTGGCTTCAGCCCAAGCTAGTTCGTATATTTTTTTCATAGCGTCAGCTATCTCGTGTGATTCGATGATGATGCCAAGCTTTTCTCGCCACGATGCAATCATTACTTTATCGTCATAGATATTTATTTCTGGAGAAAAATTAAATTTGTCTTTGGGAACCAAGGCGGATTCACGCAATTCATCTTTATCAGATTTTTTTCGATCTAGCCCCGCCTCATTGTTTGGGATAATCGCCCTGATAGCGATGCCTTTTTCCGATCTTCTTTTGTAGTATTCTGGAAAATAGCCAGGTAAACCCGAATGCATGTCACCCACACTAGCATAAGCCCGGATTGGTTCTCTGGAAGTCAGGGTGTCTTCGTATACTTTCTCCATACCCTCTCGCCCTTCGTAAAACATTACCTTGGGCCGACTGCCGACATTGTGAATTGATTTGAGTTGAGGT
>JAGNZX010000069.1 GCA_017984185.1 Minisyncoccota bacterium
CAAAGATGAACAAGCTTGGATACAAATTGTGGTGACTCCACTCAAGCGTCAATTTAAAACCAAAGGAACATGGTTTGGTTATCATGACTGGGTGGCCGAAGCCAGACTCTTGATTACAGAGTCTCTCCGACCCTATGTCCGTCAAAACAAAAGACTCGATCTGCCTGAAGGTGCAGGGTATACTTTGGAGTATCGAACTCCGGATTTCTTGAAAACTGCTATTGATGGAATCAATGCCAAGACTTCAAAGTTGGCTTTTGAGACCGGGGTGCGAGTGATGTATATAGCCAAAAAAGAAGCGTTTGATATGAGCAACAGACGGAATATTCGTCTAATGTTTCGTCAGTATGCCAAGCCTGATTGTAATGAATTTTGGCGCATGAATGCCACACAGGGAGATTATTACAGTGGAGTATTCGGAGCTTCAGAAAAAACTGTGATGATGCTAGCCAATCGAATGTTGCATGAGTATCAAGAAAGAGGATTTTTTCATTTACCACTCAGGCATACAATTTTTAGCACACATTATCTAGATTTTCCTTGGCCAGGTGTTTTTACTTTTTCTGGTCTAATCAATGCTTACAAACATCCACCGACTTATATTTTAAATGTAGAAGAATTGGCGACAATTTGGCACTTCCCAGGTCAGATTTTGAAGGTGCCTACACTTACTCGTATTGAATCCAAGGAAGCGGCCCCTCCTCCAAATTTACCTAATTAGTTATATGAGCAATATTAAACAAATTTTTTTAATATTGGTTTTGCTTGTTTTTCTATTTTTATTAAACTCACCAGTGGATTTTCCAGTGGGCACAATAATCAGCATAAATTCTGGAGAAAGCTTGCACAGCGTTTCTTTGATGTTGAAAGAAAACAATATTATTCGTTCGAGAGTGATGTTCGAAGCTTTTATCATTCTGTATGGTGGAGAAAAACATATAAAAGTAGCAGATTATTTTTTTGAAAATAAGTTGACAGTATACGAGATAGCTAGGCGTATCGAAAGAGGTGATAGGCATTTAGCGCCAATCAAAGTAACTATTCCTGAAGGTTACAACACCAAAGATATTGCTAGTACTTTCGGTTTGAAACTAAACTCGTTTAATCAGGAGAATTTTTTAATAAAAGCCAAGGATATGGAAGGTAGACTTTTTCCTGACACATATTTTTTCTTTTCAGATGACGACGAAGACAAGGTCTTAAAATCTATGCAGGAAAATTTTGAAAAGAAAATTTCTCCAATACGCAAAGATATTATTTTAAGTGGTAAAACTGAGCAAGAGATAGTGAGTATGGCTTCAATTATCGAAGGGGAAGCCAAGGGAGAAAACGATAGAGCATTTATCTCTGGAATTTTATGGAAAAGAATTAGTTTGGGGATGCCACTGCAGGTAGATGTTGCCCCAGAAACATACAAAACAAAAGGATTACCAAAAAATGCTGTGGGTAACCCGGGAATCAAGGCAATCTTGGCGACACTGCATCCACAAAAATCGAATTACCTTTATTATTTACACGACAAAGATGGCAACGTGCATTATGCGAAAAATTTTATTGAACATCGTGCAAATATACAAAAATATTTAGTTAAATAATTAAATGAAAAAACACAATTTAGCTTTTATAGACCTAGAGACGACTGGGCTCGACGTGATATCTCATGAAATCATCGAGATTGGTGTGGTTATCACGACTCCGGAACTCGAGGTTGTGGAAGAATTTGAGTTAAAAATAAAACCTGAACACATACAAGATGCTAATCCGACATCAATGAAAATAAATCATTTCAAAGAAGAAGATTGGCAGGAAGCTATATCCTTAAAGCAGGCTATGAAGATTTTCTCTAAAAAAGTAAAAGATTGTATTATGGTTGGACAAAATGTAGCTTTTGATTCTGGTTTTTTAGAGTATGCCTTTTCGCAACTAAATATTAAGAACAGTATGCACTATCACAAACTAGATACCATATCGATCGCTTGGGCAAAACTTCACAAAGATCCTGAACTTCTTCATTTTTCGCTTCATGAATTATGTGCTCGTTTTGGTATAAAAAATGAGCGTGCGCATACAGCACTCTCGGACGCACGAGCTACTTACGAGCTTTACAAAAAGCTGATGAGTCTGTAAAGTAAAATAGTGATAAAGAAAAATAAAAAAGTTGTATTTGTTGGTCTTTCTGGTGGAGTGGATTCCGCTGTGTCTGCCGTACTGCTTCAAAAACAAGGGTTTGACGTGGTCGGAGTCTTTATCAAGACTTGGCACCCAGATTTTTTAGTCTGCAACGAAGAAGAAGAGCGACGCGACGCCATGCGAGTAGCTGCTTATTTAGATATTCCTTTTTTAACTTTTGATTTCGAAGAAGTTTATAAAAAAGAAGTGGCTGACTATATGATTTCTGAATACAAACTAGGTCGGACACCAAATCCAGATGTGATGTGCAACAAGTATGTAAAATTTGGTGCCTTTTTAAATAAAGCTATTTCTATGGGTGCAGACTATGTGGCTACCGGGCATTATGCAAGAATAGCTGATAGCTTGGACCATGTAGGTGTTAGAGTAAATTCAAAGCTACAAGCTAAAAACTACAAGCTAAAAGCTGGCCTTGATCCTACCAAGGATCAGGCGTATTTTCTTTGGACTTTGAATCAAGAGCAACTTTCAAAAATACTTTTTCCTATTGGTCATTTACGCAAGATGGATGTACGTAAATTGGCTGAAAAATTTAAATTACCAGTCGCCACCAAAAAAGATAGCCAAGGGATATGTTTTTTGGGACAAGTAGATTTAAAGGATTTTTTAAAACACTATATTAAAGAAAAAAAAGGCGAGGTTTTGAATGAAAAGGGTGAGGTGATTGGTTTTCATGAGGGTAGTGTCTTTAGCACGCTTGGCGAGCGTCATGGTTTTACGATTACTAAAAAGAGCCCGAACGACCAGAGGTATTACATCGTTAGTAAAAATATAGAAAAAAATGTTTTAGTTGTGTCAGAAAATCCAAATGTAGTGATGCAAAGTCTCACGATAAAACTCGAAAAAACCAACTGGATTTCTGAGATACCTGAAGTAAATAAAAACTATACAGCCCAGATTCGTTATCACGGAGAATTTTTGAAATGTAAAATAGTCTACATAAGTC
>JAGNZX010000013.1 GCA_017984185.1 Minisyncoccota bacterium
TCCAAACAAACATTCTCATATTATCTTTGAATTAGAAAAAGGTACTCTCTACTACAACGACACCAGAATGTTTGGCTATCTTTTATATTACCCCAATACTAAAACCCTAGAAAAAGAAAACCATTTTAGTGAATACGGCGTCGAACCATTATCTCCAGACTTCACCGCCCAACACCTAACTGATGGTTTAAAAAACAAAGTGGGTAAAATAAAAGCTGTGCTAATGGATCAAAAGATTGTCACCGGCCTCGGAAATATTTACGCCGACGAGAGCCTCTTTGAATCTGGCATCCGCCCGGACCGAAGCCCTGCTTCACTATCTCAGGCTGAAATCCAAAAGCTTCACAAAGTTATAATTAGAATTTTAAAAAAAGCAGTCGAAGTCGGTGGATCATCCGTGGCCACCTATCGCCTGCTCGATGACAGCCGTGGCAATTACGCCCGAGAACACAAAGTCTATGGCAAAGATGGCCTGCCTTGCATAACCTGTAAAAAAATCCTGACCAAGACCACCATCGGCGGCCGAACTACAATTTTTTGTGAACGATGTCAGAAATAAAAACAATACGTTTTAATTATTTTTGCGCCAGCCATACAACAAAGTGTCTTTCGGACTTTAGAGGTACTCGACTAAATTTAAATCCTACTTCTCTAAGAAGACTCTCCATTTCGTTCTCACTCAAATCATAAGCCACATTTGGAAGACCTTTTTCTTTTCCGTCCTTATCTCGAAGAAGCATCTGAGCAAATCGCACACTTTGCTCAGGCTTTCTTTCAACATAGAAAATTATATCTTCTCGTTCTTTTTTATTTTCAATATTTAATCGGGCAACAACTTTTTTATCAGGAATTTCTGAATCTCGAAACTTATCTAGATAAAGATACCCTCCTGGTTTTAATAAATCATAATATGTTTTCAAGGTCTTCCTCATTATATCCAACGTCTCATTTTTATTTATAAATGACATTTCGTTCCAGCCACCCGCAGCATAAATAAAAGTATTACCTCTATTTAAGAGAAGGTCAAAGGATTCATTTTTATAATACTTTGGTAATTCTAGCCACGATGAGATTGTGGTTTTATGATTAATACCAATCTCCTTTAAAGACTGCTGGAAAGGTAAAATCATATTAGGATTCTTGTCTGCTGTAGAAAGATCGTACCCTTCCCTGAGAAGTTCTGTGGAAAAGAAGCCTGGACCCACAGCAGTATCCAACATCTTTGACTGTTTATTTATACCTATTTTATCAAACAAATGCTCCATGTCCGCAAAGTACTCCTTGGAATCATAAAGAAGTTTGTACTCTGCCAATTTCCACAATTCTGGAAAAGTCGGTTCATTTTCCACATCCAGAACCTCAAGACTATCCTTATCAGAGATATAAGTCATTTGAGTACCAATAGCCATGCTTCTTTCAGCATTGGGACCGAAGGGAATATTAAAAAATTTAAAAGATCCTTTGCCTTTTTCCTGCAGGAAAAGTTTAGTATATAATTCAGCTGCCCTCGTAACAGCGCTGTCACACATTGCAGGAGTAAGAGCAATTAATACTTTATGCCGACTATCTACCTTGGGTTTATTAACTTTCTCAGAAAGGTAACTAAAATTTACCCCTTCGGCCTTACCAAATAATTCACCAATAAACTGACAAAGTTCGACTATGCAAAATTTTCCACCAGTTTTCGACTGGAACGTCTCAAAGTTGCAAGTTTTTATCTGCTGATTATCAAGGATATTAATAGATAAATCTATATTTTCTTCATCTCCTGCAGAGCTATAATCTATAATTCCTGTAAAAAATCTCTTGTTATTATGAATAAATTTTTTAAAGTTTGCTCTCAGCACAGTCTCTCTGAAATAGAAACTGCTTGCATTTTTAACTATGTCTTTTTTCCCAAGTTTATACTGTTTTAATATCTCTAAATATTTATTTGGTATATCATCTTCAGAAAAAGACCTCAGAAACTCATCCTTGTATATTTCAGCAGTTTTTCCATCAACATTTGCTTTCGAATGGCGAAGCTCGTTAATGCCTGTTGTATCGTTCGCAATAATGGAAAGTTTGGTATTATAGCCTTCAGATTTCAGTTCAGATACCAACTTACAAGCAAGTTCCCATGTAAACAAAGGAAAACTTGTCATACCAAATTCCTCAAGTAATCCGTGTAAATTTTCAGGCACCATATCTTTTATACTTGGCCAAAATCTATTCTCTTTCAGGTCAGGGATGGCAAGAAAATGCCCTCCCATTATAATAATTTCTGTTTCCTGAGTTCCGTATAATCCCTGCTTAATTTTTTTATAAATAGTTTCAAAGGAATTAATAATATGAGTATTGCGATAATATACTTTTGATTTTAGGAGTTCTAAATTTGGATTTTTGATTAAACCTTTTTTCTTATCCAGAAAAAACTTTATGGCGTTAATCAACTGATCAATGTCCTCCTCTGTATTATAAACACCAATACTTACACGAATACTCTCCTGCCCCATCTGTTCAGCCAATGGAAAAGCGCAATGAGAACCATATCTAATACATATTTTCTGCCTCCCAAGATCATCACCCAATTCTTTTGTGGAATATTCTTTGAGCCCAAACGAAAGGAGTCCAATTTTATTTTTAAAGTCTGTGGGTCCAAATAATGTAATCTCTTCGAACTTCTTAAGTTCTGTCCACAATTTTAAAAGAAGCGCGTGCTCATGTGCCCTTATTTGATCAAAACCTATACTGCGAATAAATCTTACAGCTTTAGCTAACCCGATAATATTTGACGTGTTGGGTGTTCCTCCTTCTAATAGAATTAGCGACTGAAAATATTCAGGAGAAATAATGTCACCATCTTTTTGAAGAGTTAGCGTAACGTTTTTTACTGTCCCTCCCCCTGCGCGAACAGGAGATAAAAAATGATGTATAAATTCAGAGATATATAGCACACCTACACCATCAGGTCCATACATCTTATGACTAGAAAATGCATAAAAATCTACCTTTAATGGTTTTAGATTTACAGGTAAATGGGCAACAGCCTGTGTACCATCAATAAAATAAAATATGTTTTTATTTTTTTCTTTTACTAACTCGCCTATCGTTTGTACATCATTAATATTACCTAGAACATTTGAACAATGGGAAATAGCAACAATTTTTGTTTTATCATTTAAAATAGCTTTTATGTCTTGCGGAGATATTACCCCATCTTTCAAACCCACAATTCGTATTTTTGCCCCTCGCTTCGTTAATTTTAAATACGGAAGCATGTTTGAATGATGCTCGGAAATGCCAAGAATTATTTCGTCACCTGACTTTATGTGCTCTGCAATTGCATCTACAGCTAGGTTGATTGAGTCAGTAGCATTGTTGGTAAACACAATTTCATTTTTACCAACACCAATAAACCTAGCAATAGTTTCTCTAGCTTCTATTAATAGTTCCTCGCTTCTGCTAGCTACCATGTGGGCACTTCTACTCGGATTCCCGCGATAACTAAGTACCTGCCCAACGCTTGTTACTACTGAGTCTGGAACCTGAGTAGTGGCGGCATTATCGAGATAAATTAGGTTATTTCGACGAAAAAACTCAAATTTTGACTTAATTTCCATAAATTCCCTATAATCTATCAAAAAATCAACAGAAAGTCAAGATTCTAGGAAATTTTATATATAAAACTATGTTTTATTAACAAAACATGTTTTTATAGGCCAAGAACCCTAAACAAGGCTATACCTAATGCCACTGACACATTCAAGGATTCTTTTTTACCTCTCATTGGAATCTCGGCTATTACGTCACACTTTTTCAAGATATTTTTTGGTATACCGGTCACTTCGGTGCCGACAAGGAAAGCTTTTAGCTTATAGCTACTAGCTTTTAGCTTACGATAATCGACGGAATTTTTATCCTGTTCAATCGCAATAACATAAAAACCTTCTTTCTTTAGTTTTGAAAGTAATGGGAAAATTGTTTTTTTATATTCCCAAGCCACATACTCCTCTGCCCCGAGGGCCGATTTAGCCAGGTCTTTACGCTTCCGACCAAAACGGTCTATAGGCGTCGGCGTAGTTCCTATCAGATAAATCTTATCGATGCCGGCAGCATCCGCGGTGCGAAACATTGCCCCCACATTCTCCACACTTCGGATATCATTTAAAATTAAAATATTTTTCATATTATTTCAAAAAGTTTTTACCGCGCATTTGTTTGTGGTAAGTGATAGCAAACCGATGTGCTTCGCTATTGGCCAACAATATTTCCCTCTCGTATTTTACCGCAAAAGTTTTATCGCCCATAATACCTTTGGCTCTGTGCCGATCGTCCTTTACCACAGAAACTAAAGGAATTTCTAATTTCAGATTTTTAAGAATTTTCTTGGTTGTGTTTAATTGCGCTATTCCTCCGTCTACTACGATCAAGCTCGGGTAGTCCCATTCTGTATGCGCCAAACGCCTCTCCAGCATCTCTTTGAGTGCCCCAACGTCGTTTGCTCCCGCCTGCGTCCTGATCTTGAATTTCTTGTATTCACTTTTATTTACCTCTCCATCTGAAACCACCGTCATCACTCCGACCATATTTTTCCCGCTCATGTGAGCTATATCATAAGCTTCGATTCTAAAAGAATCACCTATTGTTGATTCTAAATTCTCGTTTTTAAGCAATGCAATATCATTGATATGCATAAGGGCAAAAATTCTACTCTTTACTTCTCCCGCCCTTTCGAATTCCCTATTCTTGGCATACAGGGTCATTTCTTTTTTAAAGTTTGAAATAACTCTTTTCTTTTTACCCTGGAAAAAAAGTTTTAGGTTTTGAATATTTTTATCGTAAGCGATTTTTGCTTCTTTATTTCCAACACTTGGTGACAATCCTATTTGTCGGTAAAACTCAGCATTATCTTTTTTCGCTGACTGCACATCAATATATGGGAAAATACGGCGAATAATTTTCATTGCTTCTCGTAGCTGAAGACCATTGGTAAATGGACCGTATTTAGCTTGGAATTTTATTCCATGCTCTTCTTCGTACACATTCATCTTTAAGCTTCTTTCTCTAAATACTAAAACTTTTGGGAAATCTTCACGGGTTATACATACATAATTAAAACTTTTATCATCTTTTTCTTTGGTATTGTAATAAGGCTGATATTTTTTTATCAGGCTAGCTTCCAGAATAAGTGCTTCAAGCACGCTATCGGTTTCTTGAAACATTATCTTGTCTGCACTTACTACCATATCTACCAACAATGGACCTCGAGTAACAATCAGGTCATTACTAAAGTAACTACGGACCCTGCTCCTGAGTTCTGTGGCCTTACCAATATAAAGAATATTTTTCCCTTTTTGAAAAAAATACACTCCTGGTTTACTCGGCAGTTTAATTTTTGCAAAAGATTCTAAATTCATAAACTATCTGCGCAAAGTTTTCTTAAGATATTTTCCAGTATAACTCTTTGGATTATTAGCCACATCTTCGGGTGTGCCTTTGGCCACCAGTTGTCCACCGTTTATTCCACCTTCTGGACCAATGTCCACTATATAATCAGAGTTTTTAATCACATCGAGGTTATGCTCTATCAAAACCACAGTGTGGCCTTTAGTTACAAGCTTATTTAACACTTCCAAGAGTTTAGCCACATCATCATAATGGAGACCGACTGTCGGTTCGTCGAGTAGGTATATAGTCTTTTCATAATGCGGACGGAAAAGCTCACTAGATATTTTCACCCGTTGCGCCTCCCCGCCGGAGAGAGTTGTCGCTGATTGCCCAAGCTCTAAATACCCAAGTCCCACATCTGAAAGGGTTTGCAGTCTGTCTGAAATTGCCGGAATATCTTTGAAGAAGATTAACCCTTCTTCGACAGTCATATGTAAAACCTCGTGAATATTTTTCTTTTTATATTTTACAGTTAATGTTTCTTTATCAAAACGTTTACCGTTACAAACATCACAAGTCACATACACAGTCGGTAAAAAATGCATCTCTACGGCTATCTCGCCGTTTCCCTCACAAGCTTCACAGCGTCCGCCTTTCACATTAAAAGAAAAACGGTTTGCCTTCCAACCACGCAACCTTGCTTCTTCGGTGGTCGCGAAGATATCTCGAATATGTGTAAAACATCCAGTATATGTAGCAATATTGGAGCGAGGAGTGCGTCCGATCGGTGATTGGTCTATCAACACTACTCGAGATAAATATTCTGTACCAGAGAAAGAGGCACAATTAAAAACTTGAGCGGTGCGATACTTACGTTCATATCTAGCTTGAAGATTCTTGTAAAGAATTTCATACATAAACGAACTCTTGCCCGAGCCAGATACTCCAGTGATCGAAGTCATCACTCCGAGCGGGATTTCCACATTCATATTTTTTATATTGAAAACTTTTCCTCCCACCACACGTAGCACTCCTTTGCTCTCACGACGTTTTTCTGGAACTTCAATTTTTAATTCTTCCCGTAAATAACCAAGGGTTCGAGAATTAGTTGTATTCTTTTTTGCAGTTAAAAAATCTTCAATGTAACCAGAAGCGATAACTTCCCCACCGTGCACTCCTGCCTTTGGACCAATGTCTACTATATAGTCCGAAGCGTATATAGTGTCTTCATCGTGCTCGACAACCAAAATTGTATTTCCCAAATCACGTAGATTTAATAAGGTTTTTATCAATCTGTCGTTGTCGCGTTGATGTAAACCAATTGTCGGCTCATCGAGCACATATAGAGCCCCGACGAGTCTCGAGCCGAGTTGTGAAGCCAAACGAATACGTTGTGCTTCCCCGCCAGAAAGAGTGTTGGCCTTACGAGAAAGTTGTAAATAATCTAGTCCGACATCGAGCATAAATTGCAAACGAGCTTCGATCTCGCGCACGACTGGCACAGAAATTTCTTTTTCATTGTTAGAAAGTTTTAAATTCTTAAAAAAATCATGTGCATCAGCGATAGATAAAGAGGAAAGATCCAAGATATTTTTTCTCACACTACCAGTAGATATAAAAACGTTGAGCGCTTCTGGTCGAAGACGGGCACCATGACAAGCATCACAAGGTTCATCCCCACCAAAATATTTTGAGCCCAAACCATTACAAGTCGGACAGGCTCCATACGGAGAATTGAAAGAAAAAAGTCTTGGTTCTATTTCTGGAAAAGAAAAACCGTCATTCTTGCAAGCAAACTTTGCCGACATCACAAATTCTTCTTGGTCAATTTTCACTATCACTAAATTTTCAGACTCTATGAGCGCTCGTTCTACTGCCTCAGCAAGTCTCATCCGGCTCGCATCCTTGTTGTCTGTAAATTCATGCACAGCAAAACTATCTACTAAAACATCGATATTGTGGGCTTTGTTTTTTGAAAGAATTATTTTCTCACGAAGTTTTTTCATCGCTCCGTCCAAACGCACTTCGGAAAAACCTTTACTGAGTAAATCATAAAGTAGTTGATAGTATTCCCCTTTTCGTCCTCGGACGACCGGTGAGAATATTTTTATTTCAGTCTCATTCCATTCTACTCCCATCACTTTTCGACTATTTTTAGAATTTTTCCCGGCAACATTTATTTTATCCAAGATAAAATTTACAATTTCCTCGTGCGAAAGTTTTTTGATTTCTTCACCACACTCTGGACAGTGTGGGTGCCCAATACGGGCATACATAACCCGCAGGTAATCATAAATTTCTGTAATAGTAGCCACTGTGGAGCGAGGATTATTTGATCGAGATTTTTGGTCGATAGAAATAGCCGGAGAAAGACCAGTGATCTCGTCCACATCCGGCTTTGGCATTTGATTCAAAAATTGTCGGGCATATGAAGACAAAGACTCCACATAGCGCCTCTGCCCTTCAGCAAAGATAGTATCAAAAGCCAATGAGGACTTCCCAGAGCCAGAAACCCCAGTAATGACCACCATTTTATTCCGAGGCATCTCTACATCTATATTCTTTAGATTGTGAGTTCTAGCCCCTTTTACCCTTATTGTGTCTATGTTTTTGTCGTTTTTCATATAATTTATACCCCATAACACAAGGACACCCGACCAAACTGTATGGGGGTGTATATGTATTAAATTAGTACCAGTATAGCAGAAAAATTAATCTAAGCCACCTTCCATACAAGCCAACAAACGCTGAATGTGCTCACGTGGAATTCTTGTTTTAAAATAACTTTTGGTTAAATCTTTTGGATAGTGGTCAATGGGCTCGGAAGCAATGTGTAATTCATGTAAATTTTTTATAAAAATTTCTACAGTTTTATCAAAATTAATAGTTTTATCAGCAAAATTTCCTATTAAAAAATGTGGGAGGTTGTGAAATTTCGGTTGATGATGGTAATTCATTAGTAAATTAGTTACTGCAAAAAATGTTCGAGAATTGATGTGTTTTATTATGGTATCAATCCTTTCTTTCGGGTAGTCAGATTCTTTTTGTAGAAATTTACTAAACCATTTTGATTCCCATATATGTTTTTCTAAACGTAGGGTATGTATTAATTTAAGCAATATGGATGTAGCAATATACTGCTTTTGTTTCCAAAAATTTATATTTAAACATTCTGTATTAATAAAAGGCTCCATGGCTAATATAGCCTTACATCTTTTGTCTAATTTTGCATTATTTATAATCAAAAAACCAAAAGAAACACCGCCTACTATATATTCATCTACATTTAATTCAGCGATTTTTTGATCAAAATAATTTGAAAACTTTTTTAAAGTTATCGCGCCATTAAGAGCTGGACTTTCTATGTGGAATCCAGGAAGATCAATAAAATGCACTGTAAAAAAATCAGCTAAAAATTCTTCCAACCCGCGAAGCAACACACTATTTGTGGGGAATGAGTGAACCAATAATAAATGTGGTTTCATAAATAAAATGAAAAAACTACAACCAGTGTATCATGCCATGTTATAATAACAAAACTATGAATAATGAAACTGTGGGATTTGTTGTATCCTTTTTGGGTGGTTTAGTTTGCAATAGAATACTCTTCTTTGTTGTTCCAGTTTATTTCAAAAAACCACTAACTCGTTCAATTACAAAACTAGGGTGGCATCATTTGCACTGGGGTATTATAATGATTCTTTTTAGTGCCGTATTTTTAGTGTTGTTTGGAAAAAACTTATCAGTCATTATTCTTCTTGGGGTTGGGCTTGGGCTGGTTATGGACCTTTTTATTCCATCTCTACAATTAAAAACTAATCGAGAAGAAGAATTGGCTATTTATAGTGATTCTTTATTTCCAACTATTTTGCTAGGATTATCTATTGTTGCAATCATTGTATTACTATCGTTTTTCGTCTCATAGTCTTGTCACCTATTCAAGTGTGGTAAAAAAATTAACTACTTAAAAAATCAAAATAGTCCGGCTGAATTGTCTTAAAATATTCTTGAAAATCCATAACGATGGAAGCATCGAGGCGGGCGACATTAAAACCAATTTGTTTTTCTGCCTCTAAATTCTTGTCTAAAATAAAAATATCTAAATCTAAAACGGGTTTACCAAACGGGGGCACAGACCCTGGTACTAAACCAGTTAGTTGCAACAACTCTTCTTGGGTCGCAAACCTAAACTCTTTCATATCTTTAAATATATTTTTTAATTTTTTCTTATCCAGTTGTTTATGCCCCGGCAACACAGCCAATACATTCTTTTTAATATTCCCAGAAAAAGTTAACGCTAAGACCAAAGCTTTAGCACCCACTGCATCAGGATACCCGTGTTTGCTTCGTATTTCCCTGCTTAAGTTGCTCGGCCCAGATGGCTCGTGTTCAAAATAAACAAACTTAGAATTTTTTTCTTTTAATAAATTTAAAATTTTTCCAGAAATATCCATATAAAATTATTTTTCCAAACGCACTCGCAACACCCCGATTTCGTCTCTCAGTATAGCTGCCGTTTCAAAGTCGAGTTCTTTTACAGCTTTATTCATCTCTTTCTCTTTTAGCTTAATTATTTTTTCGTAGACTTCTTTATTTCTCTCCTCATCTGACTTTGCTACATTGCGCAAAGTTTCCGTCTCGGTCTTGCCCTTATTGCTCTTGTCTTTAGCAAAAGCTTTTTTGAAAAGCTCAACATCGAGCGCGAGTTCGGCATTTACAGCTTTGCCATGGTCGCTCTCCATTGCTTCGGTAATATCGTGAATTTTTTTCAAAATAGTTTTTGGAGTGATGCCGTGTTTTTTATTGTATGCCAGTTGAATATCGCGCCTGCGCTTGGTCTCGCCAAGCGCTCGCTCCATCGAACCAGTCAAGACATCGGCATACAAAATCACTCGGCCTTCGCTATTGCGAGCTGCCCGGCCGATAGTCTGAATGAGTGAGGTATCGGAACGCAAAAATCCTTCTTTGTCTGCATCCAAAATTCCAATTAGTGCCACTTCAGGCAAATCCAAACCTTCGCGAAGCAAGTTTACTCCCACTAAAATATCATATTCCCCTTTTCTAAACTTTGTCAGAATTTGAATTCTATCTAAAGTTTTAATATCAGAATGTAAATATTCTGCTTTTATATTTTTTTCCTTCAAGTAAGTGGTCAGATCTTCCGCCATCTTCTTGGTCAATGTCGTGGCCAAAACTCGAAAACCATTTTTGATAGTTTGTTCAGCTTCAAAAATAAAATCAAAAATTTGGCCTTTGTAGTTCCCCTTTTCACTTACGGGTCTTACAATGGTTTCCGGATCCACTAGTCCAGTCGGACGAATGATTTGCTCGACTATTTGCTCGCTAGT
>JAGNZX010000014.1 GCA_017984185.1 Minisyncoccota bacterium
TCTGACACCCACTTAGCATATAAGCTATGGTAATATTTCCGAGATAGTCCTAAGAAGCACCCCGGTCCATTGTTTTTGGACGGGGATTTTTCTTTTTTATATGATAAAATAAACAAATGGACGCCAAAAAGCTTTTTCGGGAACTTTCTTATCTAGTTGTAGGGATTTTTGTATTAAATTTTTTAGCCAATAAGTTTTATTGGTACTACGCTATCTGGTATTTTGATGTGTTGATGCATTTTTCGGGTGGTTTTTGGCTCGGTTTGGTTTTTGGCTGGTTTATGTTGAAGATTGGTAAGGTGTTTGTATTGAATTTTGATTTAATTTGGCGAGTAGCCTTGTGGGTTTTGTTTATCGGTATTTTGTGGGAGCTTTTTGAGTTCTATTTTATTAATCACGTTGCTCAAAATCCTTTTGATTTGATCGACACTTTGTCGGATTTATTTTTTGATTTGTTTGGTGGCACTTGTGCTACAATCTATCTATGGAAAAAACAGCTAAAGTAACATTTTGTGGGGGAACAGGTTCAGTAACAGGGGCCAATTTTCTTTTAGAAATTGCCGGTAAAAAAATCTTGATAGACTGTGGTTTAACTCAGGGTATGAAAATGGCTGATGATATAAACTGGGACCCTTTTCCGTATGATCCAAAAACTATCGACATACTTTTCATCACTCACGCGCATGTAGACCATATCGGGCGTATTCCCAAGGTGGTGTATGATGGTTTTCAGGGGAAAATTTATTCAACCAAACCAACCAAGGCTTTGTCTTTGCCAATGCTTGAAGACACCATGGGTATACTTTCAAAAACCACTGAACACGATTTAGATAAAATTTATTCTATAGAAAAATTGAAATCAATGTTTGTAAATTGGGAAGGATTTGATTATCACGACAAAATACAAATAACCCCCGAGCTTGAAGTGGAATTTTTAAATGCCGGACATATTTTGGGTTCAGCGATGGTTAAATTTACTTATGCTGGCAAGAAAATTCTTTTCACCGGAGATTTGGGCAACAGTCCATCGCCGATTTTGCCAGACACTGACAAGATCACCGATATAGATTATTTGATTATGGAATCTGTGTATGGGGATAGGAATCATGAATCGCGCGATGATCGTCGCAAATATCTCGAGCAGGTAATTGAAGACAACTACAAAAGAAAAGGTACATT
This sequence comes from Minisyncoccota bacterium, assembly GCA_017984185.1. Classification (GTDB taxonomy): domain Bacteria; phylum Patescibacteriota; class Minisyncoccia; order Phycocordibacterales; family UBA9973; genus UBA9973. Next base: position 1,180 of record JAGNZX010000014.1, read on the forward strand.
GATAATTCCAACATTTTCACTCGAGCGTTCACAAGAACTTCTTTTCGAACTAAATACCCTAGTAGAAGGAAATCGTATTCCGGTGATGCCGATCTTTTTTGATTCACCACTGGCTATCCGCTTAACCGAAATATTTAAACAGTTCCGAGGTTATCTAAACGAAAACGCCCAAAAAGCTATGACCAACGACAAACACCTTTTTAATTTTGAAGGATTGCATTCGACGCTTCGCTCCGAAGAATCAAAAATGATTTCTACGGTGCCGAACCCAAAGATTGTTATCGCAGGATCTGGTATGTCGACTGGGGGACGTATTGTGCACCACGAAAGGCATTATCTACCTGATCCAAACAATACCTTACTCCTTTCTGGCTATCAGTCTGTGGGCACACCAGGTCGCTTGATCCAAGAAGGTTTAAAAACTATACGTATTACGGGGGAGGATGTGGTAGTCCGGGCACACATTGTCACTATTACTGGCTATTCTGGGCACAAAGATTCAGATGCCTTGATAAATTTCGTAGCAGATTCTCAGGATACATTGAAAAAAGTCTTTGTAGTTATGGGTGAACCAAAGAGTGCTATGTTTTTAGCTCAAAAGCTTCGCGACAATCTCGGTATCGATGTTTCGGTGCCAGATGAAAAAGATAGTGTGACAATTACTCTTTCTCAGGTATAATCTATTACATGGACACTCAATCACAAAATATTTTTAATAAACATGGACACAATCAAATAAAGATTTGTGTTTCTGGGGCAGCGGAAACTGGGCATTGTGGAGTTGGTGCGTTGGAGAAAGCCAAAGAATTGGGTAGAGAAATTGTTAGACAGGGAGCTACCCTGGTTACTGGAGCCACTACTGGATTTCCACTTTGGGCAGCTATGGGTGCCAAAGAAGCTGGAGGTATATCAATTGGATTTTCACCAGCTAGTTCAGAAAAGGAACACGTAGAAGCATATAAACTCCCACTTGATTATATGGATTTGGTTGTTTATACGGGTTTTGGTTATCCTGGACGTGACTTGCTACTTACTCGTTCTGTAGATGCGGTTATTTGTGGGTGTGGACGAGTCGGAACTATTCACGAATTTACGATAGCCTTTGAAGATTCTAAGCCTATCGGTATATTTGAAGGTCCATGGGAGATGGGCAAAGAACTAGAAGAAATATTAGAAAAAAGTCATCGCCCTTATACGAAGGTGGTGAAAGGGGATGACCCCAAAAAGATAGTTGCTGATATAATTGCTATGGTGAAGGCAGACAAAAAAGCACTCGGGGAATTTAAAATTACTTCTAAATAGAGCTATTTTACAGCTTCTAGAACTTTAGCAAAAGTTTTTGGATTATTTTCAGCTAGATCAGCAAGTATTTTTCGATCTATTAAGATTTTCTTCTTATTTAAACCATCGATAAGCTTTGAATAGGTGAGTCCAAGTTCTCGGGCACCAGCATTGATCTTGATATTCCAAAGCTTGCGATTGTGAGACTTTTTATCACGTCGATGAGCAAAAGCATAGGCTCCAGCATGAAGCAAAGCTTCTTTTGCTTGGCGCTCCTTGGTACTTCGGCCATGGCGCATACCCTTGGTCTGTTTTAAAATACTTCTTCGTCTCTTTAGTGCATGTACTCCTTTTTTTACTCTTGTCATGGTATTTTACTAGCTAAATGGTAATAAGTGTGACTTTGGCTTGTTTTTAATTACAAAATTTTGACCCTTGCGTGCCCCAAGTTGGGTAGTTCTCGATTGTTTAGCATTAAAATGGTTAAAACCAGCCTTACGAGAAAGGACCTTACCATTCTTGGTAAGTTTCAATCTTTTGCTGTATGATTTGTTTGTTTTCATTCCTTTTCCCATAAATTTATTTTTTTTCTATTGTTGTGGTTAAACCTTTTGGACCTTTTTTGTATGCATCGGATATCTTATAATCTTCGGTGATTAAATGCAAGACTCTGTCTAGACGCTCTCGAAGGAATCTTTCATCCATATACTTGGCCCGCCCAGCGAGGAAAAGTTCTACTTTAATCCTGTGTCCTTCCTTGAGCCATTTCGAAGCCGTCTTGGCTTTGAGCTCTAGGTCGTGGTCTCCGGTACCGATTTTAATCTGAATTGATTTGGTCTCGGTTTGCTTTGCACCAGCCTTGGCTTTTTTCAATTTTTTACTCAGCTCATATTGGTATTTACCAAAGTCCATCAACCGAGCTAATGGGGGAACTGCATTTGGGCCTATCTCAATCAGGTCTAAACCAAGATTTTGCGCCATTTCTAGCGCGTCCTTAATGCTTAAAATACCGAGGTTTTTATTTTCACTGTCTAAAACTCGAAGTTCTTTAGCTCGTATTTGGTTGTTTATTCTTTCACGCAATGGCAATTAAATATATGATATGAAACTAAGACCAATAGATAATAGCTTATTTAGGCCTTAAAGTCAACCCGGTGGTGAGGCTTGGCGACGTATCTTGATACAAGCCCGCTTATCGCCAAGTTCTACTGCCGAGTCCACAATATGCTAAGATATGAATATGAATTATGATGCACAACCAGTTTCTGGTGGGTCGGGGACCGCACACCCCAAAGATGTGTTGCCCCGTAAGTCTTTTGAGTCAGTCACCCCAGATGACATTAAAAGAAGGGTGGGTGACCCAACAGACCCTATTCATGAACAAATAAAAGGTGCTTTGTATAATTTTCGAGGAGGTAAATATGAAAATGATGCTGAAGATTTATACCATACAGTTTTGTTAAAAATCTTACGAGGAGCTGAAGGTTTCGATAATCGTTCCAAATTAAGTTCATGGGTTTATAGTATAGCCCAAAATACATTCCGCGATTTTATAAGAAGCCAGAATACAAGAAACAAGATATTTGACCAAACCTCCTTGGAAGATATAGATGAACAGGGACACATTCCAGTGTCTCAAATGTCAGCCACTGAAACAGAAATAATAACGAATATATTTTTAAGCTCGGTGCTGAGTAAATTGTCAGAAGATGAATTAAGACTTTTGCAAATGAAAAAAGAAGGTTACTCTAGTATTGAAATTGCGAAAAAATTCAATGTAGATAAAAGCACATTAACGACAAGATTTGGTGTATTACTTAGAAAAATTCAAAGACTTGTGGCTGTACAAAACACTCAAGCTGGGAAATAAATATTGTGTTAATATAAGTTTATGGCTAGTTATGCGGAAAATAGAAAAGCGAGATTTAATTATGAAATCCTTGAAAAATACGAGGCGGGTATTGAGCTTTTGGGTACGGAGGTAAAATCTGTGCGAGGCGGGCAAATGTCGCTTGAGGGAGCTTTTGTGATTGCTCGTGGGGGAGAAGCATACCTCATCAATGCGAGCGTCCCAGCATATCAACCCAAAAATGCACCGAAAGATTATGATCCATTGAGAAATAGAAAACTATTACTTACTAAAAAAGAAATCACTGAGCTCGGGGGAAGTGAGAAAAACAAGAGTTTGACAATAGTGCCGATTTCAGTGTATAATAAAAATAGAAAAATCAAAGTGGAAATTGCTTTGGTGAAAGGAAAGAAGACGCGCGACAAGCGTGCTAGTATTCAAAAACGCGAGACTGATCGCGAGATCCGAAGAGAGTTCCGGGGTAAACAATAAGAACCTTGACAATAAGTTAGTTTGAAAATATGGGGATGCAAGGCATAGACAGTTGGTCATTTGTCTAAGATGCATGTCGAGCATGAACGTAATCTCGTAAAAATTCGTTCACATGTTAATTGCAAAATTGACTCTAGGTGAAAGATTGTCTCCATACTTCGGTATGAAAGATTTTTCTTTCGCTCCAACCTTCGCTTAGGCCTAGGCTGGCGTCTCTCTCATAGACTTCCGATATATGAGTAGAGGTGTAATATTATCGGGATAAGGGAATATTCGCTCGCATATTTCACCAAAACCTAGAGCTCGGTTAAAAAATATTTGGCTCGTTTCTTAATTTTTTAATTTAAACAAAAAAGCGTGCTACACATGTAGACTTTTTAGCAACAACCTTCTGCACTGGGATTCAATTTCCCACATCTCCACTACTATTACAAAAGCGCTCCGACATAAATGTCGGAGCGCTTTTGTTTTGTTTTTTTTTATGTTAAAGTAGCCACATGGATTTCAATTTTCTTAATAAAAAAGAACCGAAGGGTAATGGTAAAAAAGGAGACAAGGGCAGTAATTTTTCTAGTTCAATAGCTGGAGCAGTTTTTGTTTTTATGCTGATTACAGCTCTTTATATTGTGGTTTCAGATACGGCAAAAGTAATTCCAGATATAGCAGTATCAGACTTGGCAAAAAGTGTTTCCGCGGGGGAGGTTAAAAAGATTGAGGTTTCTGGAGATAGTCTCACTATCACTTATAAAAATGATGAAATAAAGAAGACCAAAAAAGAAGTCGGGGTTGCTCTCACTCAAACTCTTTTTAATTACGGTGTAAACAAAGAGGCTTTGGCTGGCACCGAGATTGAAGTAAAAAATGAAAGCGGTTTTGCTTTTTGGTTTTTCAATCTTTTACCTTTTCTTTTGCCAGTTGTATTTGTTTTATTTTTTATTTGGTATTTATCTCGTCAAGTAAAGGGTGCGGGGATGCAAGCTTTTTCTTTTGGTCAATCCAAGGCTCGCATCACTGATCCAAATGACAAGAACAATCGCGTCACTTTCAAAGATGTAGCCGGTTGCAAGGAAGCTAAAGAAGAACTAAAAGAAATTGTCGATTTTTTGAAAAGCCCAAAGAAATTTTTAGATATCGGCGCGAGAATCCCAAAGGGGGTGATGCTAAATGGTGCTCCGGGCACTGGTAAAACTTTACTGGCGCGAGCTGTGGCCGGCGAAGCTAGTGTCCCATTTTTCCACCTCTCGGGTTCTGAATTCGTGGAAATGTTTGTCGGTGTCGGAGCTTCTCGAGTGCGTGATCTTTTCAAGATGGCTAAAAAAGCTGCACCAGCGATAATCTTTGTGGATGAAATCGATGCTATAGGGCGGACTCGTGGTGGGGGATTTGGTGGTGGCAATGACGAACGCGAACAAACTCTCAACCAAATTCTCGTAGAGATGGACGGCTTTGAACCAAATGATAAAGTCATCGTCATGGCCGCTACCAACAGACCAGACGTGCTCGATCCAGCTTTGGTTCGTCCGGGCCGTTTTGACCGAAAAGTTATGCTCGATTTGCCAGATCGTGCTGATCGAGAAGCGATCTTAACTATCCATGCCAATAGCAAGCCTTTGGCTGAAGATGTGAATCTGACTTTGATTGCCGAAAGAACTCCTGGTTTTTCTGGAGCAGATTTGTATTCACTTATGAATGAAGGAGCGATTTTGGCCGCTCGTGAAAATCGGAAAAAAGTTTTTCAATTTGATTTGATTCGAGCTATCGAGAAAGTCATGCTTGGTCCAGAACGCAAGAGTCACTTGCTGTCGAAAAAAGAAAAAGAAATTACAGCCTACCACGAAGCTGGACACGCTTTGGTTGCTTCAGTCTTGCCATTTGCTGATCCTGTTCACAAGATTTCTATCATCTCTCGAGGTAGTGCTGGTGGTTATACTTTGAAATTACCACTCGAAGAGAGAAGACTTCAATCTAAACGAGAATTTATCGATGATATCGCTATGTCGCTCGGGGGATATGTGGCCGAGAAAATGATTTTTGGAGACATTACTACTGGACCATCGAGTGATTTACAAGTGGCTACAAATTTAGCGCGAGCTATGGTTACTAGATGGGGAATGTCGGATGTTATCGGTCCTGTGGCTCTTGCTGGATCTGGAGGCAAGATGCGTTTTGGCGAAGAAGTTGACCGAGAACATTCTGAAGAAATGTCTAAGAAGATCGACGCCGAAGTTTCTCGAATCATAAGCGACGGCTTGGTCTCAGCTGAAAAAGTTTTAGCTGAACACAAAAAAGCTTTTGTGGCCATCGCTAATAAGCTCATCGAAGTGGAGACAGTGGAGCAAGAAGAATATGAAAAGATATTGGTGGCTCACGGCATATTGCTCAAGAAAAAAGAAGAGCCGGCAAAACTTGAAGTTGCCGGTTAAAAAGCTATAATGCCAGTAGCACCCGTCCTTAGCTCAGTTGGTTAGAGCACAGAGCTTATACCTCTGGGGTCCTTGGTTCGAATCCAAGAGGACGGACAAATAGTGACCTATTTGTCCGTGGGCGCAGGCACGACGGTGCCGAGCCGGGGTCGCGCAAAAATTCAGCAGAATTTTATGTGTGACGGACAAACAAAAAACAAGGGATGTCCCTTGTTTTTTTTATTCTTATTTATTCTACTTTAGGAAACTATATTTCTGGACCAGCGTGGTTCTAGACCAGGCGTTGCCGAAGCCAAAATATTTTCCTGATTCAGAAAACATGAGTAGAAACATGACTAGCATATAGATCAAGTGTTCATCAATGAACGGATGATTTTCTGGTGGGATCAAAGCAGAATACATAAGCACCATCATCATTGCCCCAGCCAAGGTGCCGAGTCTAATAGCTACACCAAAAGTGAGAGTGATACCAATAAAGAGCAACCCGAGCATAAATAACCATTCTACGAGGCTACTACTCGCTAGGCTGTTGTAAAACGAAGCTAAAGGGCCATGGACTCCAAAACTTAGAAATCCAAAGGTAGGCGATCCGCCAGCAACCCAGGCTTTTTCGGCCGTGGTGGCAAAGCCCAGCCCTAATAATTTATCAAAAAAGGCCCACAAAAAAATCAGACCCATACTTAGCCTTAAAATACTCAACACTCTCACATATTTCATTGACTCCATAATCAAGTTGTTTCTTATTGTTAAAATTTTTAGTTATCCACTTTACACTAGGGGACTAGTCTCGTGTATAATGACTTAACACTTATAATAATACCATGAAAACACCCCAAAAAAATTGGCTCAAATTTATCGTCGGATTTGTTTTTTGCTTGCTAGTACGCTTGATTCCTTTTCGTCCACCAAACATCGAACCAATCTTGGCGACGAGCATGCCTTTTAGTAAGGCATACGGCGCTTATGCCGGCTTCTTTTTCTCTTTTTTTAGTATTATTTTTTATGATTTGGTGACCAGCACCATTGGTATGTGGACAATAATAACTGCTACCACATACGGAGTGCTTGGGTTTGCTTCTTATTTTTATTTTAAAAAATTCAAAGCCAACGCCTTGGGATATGCAGGTTTTGCAGTGATCGGGACTTTATTTTTTGATATAGTCACCGGGCTTTCAGTAGGCCCTTTGTTTTTCAATCAATCGTTCCAAGGGGCCTTATGGGGCCAGATACCTTTTACGCTCTGGCATCTGGTGGGAAATGTTTCCTTCGCCCTAATTTTAAGCCCCGCCATTTACAACTTTGTTATCGAAAATAAAAAACTAGAAAATATATCTTTTATTAAAATTTTTAACCCAATATAGTCACAAATATATGAAAAACAAAAAAAAGTATCGAGCATTACAGAAAATACAAAAAAGAGATGGACAATATGTTCCTTTCGATGAGAAGCATATATTTCGGGCTATTTGGCGAGCCATGGAAATAAGTAAAGAAGGGGGTGAGGTTGAAGCTGAAAAACTGATGTATAAAGTTTTGGACGCACTGATCGCTCTTAAAAATGAAAGAAATGAAAAAGTATTTATTCCAACTGTTGAAAAAATCCAAGATATTGTCGAGAATGAATTGATTGCTTCAAATTATATTCAGACAGGCAAGGCTTACATTTTGTATCGTAAAAATCGGGCTATGGTGCGAGAAAAAGTTGGTTTTGTGCCAGAGAAGGTGAAAGAATTGGTCACTCAGAGTAAAAAATATTTTAAAAATCCCTTAGCCGAGCTTGTTTATTACCGAACCTATTCAAAATGGATCGAAGAAGAAGGTCGTCGAGAGACTTGGATTGAAACAGTTGATCGCTATGTCGATTTTATGCATGAAAACTTGGGTTCAAAACTTACTGCCGCCGAATACGGTGAAGTTCGTGAAGCCATTTTAAATCAAGAAGTTTTGCCATCAATGCGATTGTTGCAATTTGCTGGTAAGGCAGCTCGCAAGACAAACATTTGTGCTTACAATTGTTCATTTATTGCACCTAGAACTTTCCAAGATTTCGGGGAAATTATGTATATTTCTATGTGTGGTACTGGTGTAGGTTGGTCTGTCGAGAGTGAAAATATTCAAGCTCTACCACAAATCCAAAAACAAACTGGAAAGGTTTTACCAACTTATGTTATTCCAGATAGTAAAGAAGGCTGGGCTGATGCTTTTGTTTTGGGTTTAAAAACTTGGTTTGAGGGTAATGATATTGCTTTTGATTATTCTTTGATTCGTCCAGCTGGGTCAGTATTAAAAACAATGGGCGGTAAAAGTTCTGGGCCAGATCCAATACGATCTTTAATAAGTTTTAGTCGAGATAGAATTTTGCGTAGACAAGGAAGACACCTGACAAACCTAGATGCTCACGATATCATCTGTAAAATCGGGGAGTGTGTGGTGGCTGGTGGAGTTCGTCGCAGTGCCATGATTTCTCTTTCTGACCTAGACGATGAAAATATTCGCGATTCTAAAAAAGGACAATTTTATAATACCGAAGCCCAGAGAATGCTTGCCAACAATTCAGCTGTTTACAATACCAAACCCACCACTTCTGAATTTTTGGAAGAATGGGCGGCTTTGATAAAAAGTGGAAGTGGAGAGCGAGGAATATTTAACCGAGGCGGTTTGGTAAAAACATTACCAAAACGCCGATTGAAACAATTTTCAAATGGAGAATTTCCAGCTTGGGGGACAAATCCTTGTGGAGAAATTATTTTGCAATCGAAACAATTTTGTAATTTGAGTGAAGTTGTAGCTCGGGCAAATGACACCGAAGAGTCTTT
>JAGNZX010000070.1 GCA_017984185.1 Minisyncoccota bacterium
GATACATATCTTCTATGCGCACCCCGCCGAACCCTTCAAGATAAATACCCGGTTCAATAGTCATAACACAACCCACAGGTAAAACATCTTCACACTTCGGTTTAGAATTTGGCCATTCGTGAATCACCGTGCCGACGCCGTGCCCAAGCCCATGCTTAAAATTATCTTTATATTTTTTTGCTAAAAATTTTCGAGCAATATTATCGATCACTCCGGCTCTCTTTTCGCCTGAATTTAATTTTTGAAATGCCAATTCTTGCGCTTTTAAGACATCGAGATAAACTTTTTTTTGTTTAGGATTTGGCTCACCCCAAAAATATGTGCGGGTCATGTCGGAACAATAATGATTTACCGTGGTGCCAAAATCAAACATTACCATATCACCTATTTTTAATTTTGTATTATTTGGTTCATGATGAATGTTCGCAGTGTTCTTACCAAAAGCCACGATGGGTGGGAATGACAATACTGGTGTACCAAGTTTTATAAAAGATTTCTTTATAAAATTAGCAATTTCCAATTCAGTGACTCCGGTTTTCAGCTCTTGTAAAACTAGTTTCAAAACTTCTTCGCTAATTCTCTGGGCAGAGATTATATTAGCAAGCTCCTGTTTACTTTTCACCGCCCGCACCTCGTGAATTAACTTAGTTTCCATACGTTAAAACAATTTCACAATATCGTGATAGGTGATAAAAATCATTAGTAAAATCAAAACACTAAAACCAATCATGTTTGCCGTATTGGCAACCTTTGGATTCATTTTTGAGCCTTTAATTTTTTCAATCAACAAAAAGAAAAGTCGGCCACCATCGAGGGCTGGAAATGGAAGTAAATTTATAATTCCTAAATTGACCGAGATAAGTGCAGCAAAAGAAAGTAGGTAAACAAAACCAAATTTATAAGCATCGCCAACGATACCCACCATACCCACCGGTCCAGTCACCCCATCGAGACTACCTTTACCCTTAAAAGCCTCAGAAACAAGCCCATATAGCCCCGTAGCCGTGCTTTTTGTGACAAATAGGGTTAGCTTTGCTCCCTCCCAAAATGAGGCTAAAACGGGCAATTTAGCGATACCAATCTGATCCATAGAAACGCCGATCGCTGCTTGTTTATTGATTTCACCAACTAAAACATAAGCATGTTTTACTTCGGGATTTTTTCCACGAATATAACCGACATCGATCTCATCTCCTGGGTGCTCTTGGATAAATTCTTTTAAAGTAACTGGGTTTATTTCTATTAATGAGTGATCGTCATTTTTTTCATGACTATGACCCAAGGAAACAATTTTGTCGCCAGATTTTAAGCCAGCTATGTCGGCTGGAGATTCTGGCAACACAGAGACAACTACCAGGTATACATCACTGAGTTTTACATCTTTCATTTCTGCACTGACCGAAGTCGGAAGACCAGACATAAAACCAAAAGAAAACAAGAGCCAAGCTAATAGAAAGTTGGCGACGACTCCAGCCACCAAAACAATGGCTTGTTGCCAGCGCGGTTTGTTTACAAAACTACGTGAAGCATCGGGTCCATTTGTATTCTCATCGTCGGGGTTTTCACCAAATATTTTTACAAAGCCACCGATAGGAAGCAAATTAAAAGTATATTCAGTCTCCCCTTTTTTTATACCAAAAAGTTTTGGCGGAAAACCAAAACCAAATTCATCCACCCGGATGCCAAACTTTTTAGCCATAGTAAAATGCCCAGCTTCGTGAATCAAAACCAAAACCAAAAGAATTATAAAAAATATTATTATATTCATGAATAGTTTTTACCCCATTACTTCCCCTTCTTTTTTCTCAAAAATTGCTACGAGGTTGTTGTTGGTTTCGTCGATTAGTTTTTGTAAATCTTCTTTAGCTCTAAATTTTTCATCTTCGGTTAGCTTGGCTTCTTTTTCCTTTGCTTCGACATCTTTCCAAACATTTTCGCGTTCACGGCGGACAGTGATCCGCGCTTCTTCCATTTTTTCTTTAAGAATTTTGACAAGTGAACCTCGAGTCTCGGTCGTTAGTTGTGGAAAAATTACTCGTAAACCTTGGTCATCGGTCGCAACTGAAAGCCCGATATTTGAAGCCACGATAGCTTTTTCAATATCTTTAACTTGGCTCTTGTCCCAAGGAGTAATGCGTAAAGTCTTTGGATCTTCGATAGACACACCAGCCACATTTTTAAGTGGCACTCTCGAACCATAAGACTCCACAGAAATACCATCGAGCACCATCGGCGAAGCTCGGCCAATGTTGAGCTGAGTATATTCTTTACTTAAAAACTCTTCGACTTTTTTTAATTCTGTTTTAAATTGTGAAAAATTGTATTGCATCCTGTTAGTATAACATAAAAAATTATCACACCAAAAGACGAGCAATTACTATAAATTTGGAACAACTATAGCTACTGACTCCATCAAAGTTTTTGGTGAAGAGCCGGGCATACGCAAAAATTCTCGAGCTTTGAAAATATGATGAAAATAACTCGTGTCAAGGGCCGTCCTTGACACTCTGTTTTGTAAAACTGATTCAAGAGAATTAAGAAATTTCAAGGCCTTGGTTCGAGCAGACTCAGCACTCAAATCTTCTTCGTCTTCTTCGGGTATAGCTAAAAAATTTTTCAAGAAATCGAGTCTGGCCTGCAAAGACATTTTTATAAAAGCTTCAGCATTTTGAGATCCTGGCCCGAAGTCTGGCCCGAAGTCGGACTTATGGCTAATCAAGAAAAATCTGGACACGAAGGTTTTTAGCAAAGCACTCACATCTGGCACAACAACAAAAAAATGTGTGTTCTCGATCGGCTCTTCAAACATTTTCAG
>JAGNZX010000071.1 GCA_017984185.1 Minisyncoccota bacterium
CAAGACGGCCCGTCACGCTGGACGATTGACCTTAAACCCACTCAAGCATCTCGACCCATTTGGTTCGGTGATTTTGCCGGCACTTTTAGTACTCTCACACTCGCCATTTATGTTTGGTTGGGCTCTGCCGGTGCCATACAACCCAGACAATTTGTCTGATAAGCGATGGGGGACATTGGCTGTCGCCTCGGCAGGAGTATTAGCCAATTTTTTTATTGCTATTGTCTTTGGGTTAATAATTCGATTCACCATAGATCTTGGCTTGCCAAAAGGTTTTTATATTATTACAAACATGATTGTTATTACAAACCTAGCTTTGGGTATATTTAACCTCGTACCGATACCTCCGCTCGATGGATCCAAGATATTATTCTCACTCTTGCCTGGATCTTTTTATAAAATACTTATTTTCTTGGAACAGTATGCTTTTGTTTTGCTTTTGATTTTCATTATCTTTTTTTCAAATTATCTTTACCCAATCATGGCCTTTTTGTTTCATTTGATCACAGGGCTTGCATTTTAGGTTTTTTAATAGTATATTATCGCCAATAGTCCTAAGGGGCTATTTTGTTTCAAATGCCAACAATCAATCAATTAATTAAAAAGAACCGCGTGAAAGTTCACGCCAAGACCAAGACCGTCGCTCTCGCGAAGGGTTTTAACGTTTTAAAAAACCGACCAGTATATTTCCCAGCTCCTTTTAAAAGAGGTGTTTGCGTAAAAGTTTCTACAACTACTCCAAAGAAACCAAACTCTGCGCTTCGAAAAATCGCTCGCGTACGCTTGACCAACGGAATGGAAGTAACTGCTTACATTCCAGGTGAAGGACACAACCTCCAAGAACACTCTGTGGTTATGCTACGAGGGGGACGTGTGAAGGACTTGATCGGAGTACGGTATCACATCGTTCGCGGAGTACTCGATACTCAAGGAGTCGAAAAGCGCCGACAAGGACGATCACTATACGGAAACAAGAAGCCAAAAGCTGGAGCAAAGAAATAAAAAATAAAATTTAAATAATATGCGAAGAAAAGTTAAAAATCGAAATATCGTAGAACCAGACTTTGTCTACAACTCACAAAAGTTGGAGAAGTTTATCAACTACATCATGTGGGCTGGTAAGAAGGAAACTGCACGCAAAGTTATGTATGCTGCTTTTGATGTAATCAAAGAAAAGACTGGCAACCCAAACCCTCTAGAAGTTTTTGACCTAGCTATGCGAAATGCTGGTCCGATGACTGAAGTTCGCTCAAAGCGTATCGGAGGTGCAAACTACCAAGTGCCTATCGAAGTCCGTGCCGAACGCCGTGCAGCTCTCGCTATGCGTTGGATTCGTGATGCAGCTCGAGGTGGAAAAGGAAAGCCTATGCACTTAAAACTCGCAGATGAAATAATCGCTGCTTCAAAGAACGAAGGTTCGGCTATCAAAAAGAAAGAAGATACTCACAAGATGGCCGAAGCCAACAAGGCCTTTGCTCACTTTGCCTGGTAGTTCGACTACGCTCACTATAAATAATTTCAAAAAATCCCCGAAAGGGGATTTTTTTTGTTGACTTGATTTTGAGTGGGCGTATACTTAAGTATTATGTCCCAACACCAGTCGAAGGTTTCTGATAACAATAAAATTTTAATATTTACAAATATTCTATCACTCGTGTTGATAGCATTTTTGTTATTTATTATGTTTTATTTGCCTATTGATAAACACATCCACAAAATATTGCGAGACAATAGTGAGGAGTTTAAATTCACAAATCCTATTTTAGATTGTGAAAGTTACGCCGACAATGACACCGTGGTTTTTTACAAACCAATGGCCGCAAAAGTGGAGGAAGTTAAAAAGACCTACAACCTAGATGACGTCTCACTGTATTTCCGAGACTTAAATGATGGTCCGTGGACAGGTTTTGGTGAAAACGGTACTTTCTATCCAGCGAGTTTGCTCAAGGTTCCAATAGTGATGGGTTTATATAAAGATGCAGAAAACAATCCTGAGATATTGCAAAAAGAAGTATTGCTGACTGAGCAGGATATAGCAAGAGACCTTAATCAAAATATTGTTTTTCCAGATGTTCTTAAAAAAGATACAAAATACACTTTTTCAGAGATTGCTGAGTCGGTGATTAAAAATTCTGATAATGCTGGGGTGTCTTTGATTTTAAAAAATATTCCATCCGAGTATGTGGCTAATGTGTTTAAAGCAGTCGGAGTTCCTTTTCAAGATTTAACCACCGAGGTTCCAGTCCGGGTCAAAGAATACGCTGGATTTTTCCGTGTATTGTTCAATGCTTCTTATCTAGATCGAGAAATGTCGGAGAGGATGCTCGAGCTTTTATCTAAGAGTGAATATAAAGATGGTCTGGTGGCTGGGGTGCCGGAGGGGGTAGTGGTGGCTCATAAATTTGGTGAGAGAACGATTGGGAAAATTAAACAGCTCCATGATTGCGGAATTGTGTATTACCCTGGCAAGCCATACTTGATCTGCATCATGACCCGGGGAACTGATTATACGAAAGAACAATCAGCTATCGCCGACCTATCTCGTTTTATCTATCAAGAGGTGGATCAGAACAAATAAAATTTATTTATTTTTGACTTTGCATTTTATGGGCGTATACTTAAGGCATTAATAAATAATAATAATATATTATGGATATGCGCATGGGAGAATCAAAGCCAGAAGATAAAAATATTGGTGTTCCAAAAGTAGAAGATCAAAAAGAACAAGGACCAGAAGAGATTGCCCAGGCCACTGAGA
>JAGNZX010000015.1 GCA_017984185.1 Minisyncoccota bacterium
GTGCGGTCAGAGGGAATCGAACCCTCATCTAATCCTTGGGAAGGACTCATTTTACTCCGACCTGCTGTCGGAGTCCGACTCTGGTCGGACCACTATATATGTGCGGCTGGCGAGAATCGAACTCGCGCCCGATGCTTGGGAAGCACCAGTTCTACCACTAAACTACAACCGCTAATTAATACTCCCATGGAAAAACTCCATCTATTATAACCTTTTCAAGGATATCTCTTCTTTTGTATTTTTTCAATCTAAATTCATTAGCTCTTGATTTACTCACGCTCTCACATTGAATAAAAGCCTTAAGCTCCCAGGGAATCATTAATTTTGTTGATGTAACTCTGCCCAAATTATGCTCTTTAACCCTTCTTTCTATATTATCCGTACTACCAACATAATATCTATTATTTTTTGTACTTTTTAATATATAGACACCAAAATTTTTCATATTATTGATAACCATCCCGACCATAGTCGGGACCCCGACATGGGTCGGGGCTAAACCAATTCCGCTCTTGATAATTTATTTAAACAACTTATCCCAAAACGTCGAAAACCATCCTGGTTTAGGGACGATGGTCTCTATTTTATTCTTATCTTCCACCACTATAATCAACCCCTCGCCCTCTTTAGCTAAACCAAACTTTTCACGAATTCCCTCCTCGACACCACTGTCTGTTTTTAATTTCGCAATATTGGCTGAAAGTTCGTCTTTTTGCTTTTGCAATTCTACTAACTTGTTTTCAGCAATTTGTCGATTTTCTCTTGTAGCAGACATTTTATTTGTAAAACCTACCACACCCCAAGTAAAAAATATCAATAAAAAACACAAAAATACAAGCACTGGCTTGGATTCGATAATATTTTTCCATCCACGTTTTTGTTGAAAATTTCTCACCTTAATGATATATTACCATATATGCTTTTCAACAAAAAACATCAAAAGAAAATACAATTTATTTGGGCGGTACTTAGTTTTTTAATGATTGTAAGTATGATCTTGCTCTACTTCCCAATCTTTAGACAATAAAATTTAAAACCAATAGCTCCATTTGGGGTTATTCCCCTGAGCGCATCATTTTCAAGAATACATCTTGTGAGATATTTACCTTCCCGCGTTCTTTCATTTTCTTTTTACCTTTTTTCTGTTTCTCACGTAGTTTCATCTTGCGAGTTATGTCGCCTCCATACATATGCTGAGTCACGTCTTTTTTCATTCCTGAAAGGGATTGTGAAGAAATTATTCGTCCAAGGGCCTTACCTTGGATTTTTAGCGAAAACATTTGTCGCGGCAAAAGCTTGGCCAATTTTTCAACAGCTTTTTCCGCTTCGATTTCAACTCGTCTCTTGGAAACAACTTTACAAAAAGCTGGCACGACTTCGTCGGCCACAATCATGTCCAGTCTGGTGACATTGGCTTCACGCATATCGGCAATTTTATAAGAAATAGAACCATAACCCGATGAAGCACTTTTTAGTTCGTCAAAAAAGTTACGCATGAGTTCTCGCAGTGGCATCTTTACAGAGATCGCTCCACGATTATCTCCAAAATTGTCCGTCTCACCCACTTCGGCTTCGTGGTCGAATAAAAGTTGCATGACCGCACCCATGTATTCAGGTGGAGTAATTATTTTTACTTCTACCCAAGGCTCAAAAACTGTTTCGATATTATTATCGTCTGGAAAAAAATATGGTGAGTAAACTTTTTCACGCTTTTTATTGGTCAACAAAACTTCATAAGTTATAGATGGCGTGGTGATGATGAGATCGAGATTAAATTCTCGACGCAAACGTTCGGTGATAATTTCTAAGTGAAGCATGCCCAAAAACCCACAACGAAAACCCTTACCGAGAGATCCCGATGCTTCTTCTTCGTATGAAAAAGCTGAGTCAGACAATTTTAATTTACCAAGAGAAAGTTTTAATTCTGCAAAATCATCTGCATCTTCAGGAAAAACCGATGCCCAGACCACTGGCAATGGTTGCATGTATCCAGACAAGGCTTCGAGCGGATTGGATGCTTTGGTGATCGTATCTCCAACCGAAGCAATACCTGGTTTTTTAATACCGGTAACTATATAGCCCGTGTCCCCGCTCGACAAAAATTCTCTCGGAGTTTCTTCTGGTGAAAAAGTTCCAACTTCAAGTGCTGAAAATTTTTCTTTTGATACGGCAAAAAGCAAACCGTCTCCTTTGCGAACTTTTCCAGAAAGTATTCGCACAAAGACTATGACTCCGCGATGATTGTCATATTTAAAATCAAACACTAAAGCTCGTAATCTATCGTCGTTGTGGCTTGCCCCGTCCTTGGCGGGGTCGATTTCTTTCGGCTCGGGAATTCTTTTTATGATCTCTTGCAACAAACTCTCCACCCCTTCGCCAGTCCGGCCAGACACCATCAAAACCTCTTCTGGGTTACAATCCAAAAGCTTGACCACCTCATCTTTAACCTCGTCTACCCTAGAGAGTGGCGAATCTATCTTGGATAGCACAGGGATGATTTTAAGGCCTCCCTCACGCGCCATATTGAGCGTAGTGAGCGTCTGAGCCTGCACTCCCTGTGTTGAGTCTACCAAGAGTATCGAGCCTTCTACGGCCTTCAGGGCCCGAGAAACCTCGTATGAGAAGTCAATGTGCCCAGGGGTGTCGATCAGGTTTAAAATGTATTTTTCAGAGCCCAAAGCATACTCCATTCGCACGGGTTGCATCTTGATGGTGATGCCTCGTTCACGTTCGAGCTCCATCGAGTCGAGGACCTGATCCCGCATCTTGCGAGCTTCGACAGTATGTGTAATTTCAAGCATTCTGTCAGCCAAGGTGCTTTTACCGTGGTCAATGTGCGCTATGATTGAAAAATTTCGTATGTGTTTTAAATCCATAAATTAATCTTCTTCGGCAAATTGTAATGAGTGTAAGCGGGCATAAGTTTCACTAGAATTCAAAAGCTCTGCGTGCGTTCCGGTAGATTCTATTTGTCCATCTTTAAATACTAAAATTTGATCTGCGTTTATCACTGTCGAAAGCCTGTGAGCAATTATAATGGATGTTCGATTTTTTACCAAAGCATCTGTAGCGCGGGTGATCATCTGCTCACTTTCGGTATCCAGGTGGCTAGTAGCTTCATCTAAAATTAAAATTTTAGGATCACGTAAAACCGCACGAGCAATACCAATTCTTTGACGCTCGCCACCAGAAAGTTTTATACCTCTTTCCCCTACTACTGTTTCATACCCTTCATCAAGTTTCAAAATAAAATCATGAGCAAGAGCTGTTTTAGCTGCATTCTCAATATCTTTTTTTGAGATACTTTTTTGACCGTAAGCAATATTCTTGGCAACTGTTCTAGAAAACAAATCTACTTCTTGAGGCACAATAGCAATCTGTGAACGCAGACTTTCTTGAGTTACATCACAAATATTATGTCCATCTATGGTGATACTTCCCTTTTGCACATCATAAGAACGCAATAATAAATTTATAAATGTTGTCTTCCCGCTTCCAGACCTACCAACCAAAGCACAAGTAGTTCCTGATGGAATTACTACATTAATATTTTTTAATGCGTATTGATTATTATCGTGGTAAGAAAAGGAAACATTTTTAAATTCTATTTTTTCTTTAAACAAAGGTAGGACTGTGGCATCGGGAGCATCCGTCACATGCAATGGTTCATCTAGGATGGCAAACAATCTGTCTACACGAGTCATGTTTCGGCGAAGCCTGGTGAAAAGACCACCGATATTAGACAATGGTTGATAAGCCATATTTTGAAGTGTTACGTACAAGACGAATTGGCCGATAGTCGCAGTTCCATTAAACACAAACCAAGCAGAAAAAGCTAAGACCGCGATACTACCAGAAGTAGAAATAAAAGTTTGAATATTTTCAATACGCTGCCATAAACGTTCGGCAGAATATTGAACTTGTCTAGCATCCAGCATTAATTTTCGATTATTTTCTGTTTCTGATTCTTCTTGAGAGAATTTCTTAACAGTCAACACATTTCCAGCGACATCATACATCTCTCTGGCCACGTTTTCAAAAGCATCGTTGGATTTTTGTTCAATTTTATAAATACGATTAGCGATATTCCGAGTAGTAATTATGTATATAGGAAAAGGAATCAAAACTGCCATAGCAATCCATACATTTTGATATAGCAAAGCACTAAATGAAGCTATGAAAATAATTAATGGTGGTATAAAGTTTTTCCCGATAATTTCATTTACAATTGTGTAGATAGAAATACCTCCACGATCAATACGGCCGATCATCTGTCCGCTCGAGGCACCATGATGGAACAAGGAATGGAGTTGCAAATATTTTTCCAAAGCTTTATTTTTTATCTGATCTTCGACGGTGGTCGTCAATTTAAAAAGGTGGTAACTATACATGGACTGAAGAGCATTGCCAATAACTGTGACAACCAGAATTCCAAGGGCAGAATAAATCAATACAGACCAAGGTAAAGCTCCTCCATTTGTTACAAATTTTGTTAACGAATCAATTAGTTGCTTGGAAATAAAAGGCACACTCACAATTGCCAATTGAGAAAATGTTACTAGAAAAAGTAAAAAGAGCACGTCTTTTTTGCGGTCTTTCAGAAAAAAAGCTATTCTTCTTAATGTAAATTGTTTCTGGTCTTTCATGTTTTTACAACACAAACTAACCGATTTTGTCGGCTATTCAAACTATAACACAAAAAACGTATATTTTAAAGCCTCTATGGCTCTTCTTGTGACGGAGGCAAGACCTTCACTTTCCAAAACTTGGTGAATATTTGAGTTAATAAGGTTGGGTCTTTTTTAAGATTATTCTAAAAATCCTCCGGTCTGATGATTCCAAAGACTAGCATACATTCCATCTTTAGCTAACAATTCTTTGTGTGTTCCCTCTTCGACAATTTTACCAGCATCCAGTACGATGATGCGATCCATCTTTTGAATTGTGGAAAGTCTGTGTGCAATTACGATTGTAGTTTTACCTTTCATCAGCTCATTGAAAGCATCTTGAATATAATGTTCACTGATGCTGTCGAGTGAACTCGTGGCTTCATCCAAAATCAATATTGGAGAATCTTTGAGCATGGCTCGAGCAATAGCTACTCTTTGTCGCTCTCCACCAGAAAGCTTTACCCCGCGTTCACCGACCATGGTATCATAACCATTTGGAAGTTTTGAAATAAATTCATCAGCGTGTGCTTTTTTAGAAACTTCGATGATTTCATCCCGAGATATACCTGGTTTACTATAGGAAATATTTTCGCCAATAGTTCTGTGAAATAAAATAGATTCTTGGGGAACATAAGAAATAATCGACCGTAAATCATTCTGAGTTATTTTTTTGATATCTTGTCCATCAATTTCAATACTTCCTTTTGAAATATCTGTAAAACGTAATAGTATTTTTGTAATAGTAGATTTACCAGCACCAGAATATCCAACTAAACCCACTCGTTCTCCGTGGGCTATTTCTAAATTAAAATTCTCCAAGACAAGCATTCCTTTTTTATAATTAAAACTCACATTATGAAATACAATATGTCCGCTTTTTATCTTGAGCTGTTCTGGTTTTTTAGAATCCAAAATATCAATCGGTGTATCAAAAATATCAACAACCTCCTGCATATCAGTCATAGATTTTACAGCCTTAGTTAATGATCTACCAAGATTCCAAAGTATGTCTAAAAGGCTAAACATATAAGTCTGCACGAGTACAAACGTACCAAGAGAAACCTTGCCTATATACCAAAAATGTATATTCGTGAACAAGACTCCGAGCTGTAAAACCATCATCATGGTTGCTTGTGATACGTTTTGAATATTAGCAAAGTTCCAAGCCTTGCTTCTCTTGTTTTCTTCATTGGCGGTAATTGCTCTGAAATTAGATTCTTCTTGCTTGTCTGTGCTAAATATTTTAACATTTAATATATTAGTTATGACATCTGAAAAACGAGCTGTTGTGAGAGAATCAGCAGAAGCTTCCTCACTATCGTATTTGATTTTTTTTCTAATAAATAAAATTGTAATTAAAAAATAAATTATAGACCATCCAAACAATGCGTAGGCAAGAATTGGAACTTGAGGTAAAAGAATAATAAAAATACCCAATAGGGTGAAAAAGGAAAACCAAATTTGAAAACTCAAAACATCTATCAGCATTTCAAAAGACCTAGTAAATCTTTTAGATTTAGCAATAATACTCCCAGAAAAATTATTAGAGAAAAAACCATACGAATGTTGCAATAATCTATTAAAAGAAAGGTCGTAAAGATGTTTCATAACCTTGCTCTCAAACCTAGATGTTGAAAAATCACCTATTCTAAATCCAATATTATGAATCACAACAACAACACACATTAAGAAAAAATAATGCATAACTTGGCTCAAGATAACATCTCGGGCTAAACCAGAAGACATTGAATCAATAATGGCTTTATAGATTAGTGGTTTAGCTAAAGCATCAAAAGTAATACCTATCCCATAACCAATAAATATAAAAGAAAAAGAGACCCAGTGTTTTTTCATCTCGGGCCATATATAATATAAAATTCTTCGAAAGTTGACCTTTATGTCTTTTTTTTCTTTCATATATAACAATATAGCAAAAATGGCTAAATTTTACAGCTCTTCTTGAGATGGTGGAAGGACTTTGACTTTCCAGAACTTGGTGCGGAAGGTCCTGGTGATTTCTTTGAGCTCTTCACTACCGAGCAAATACAATACTAGAATTGCGGCTCCGATGCCGAGCATACCAGAAATAAAGCCTTGCAAAAAGACACCGACGAGGGTCGTCGTACCAAAAATCGGCGAGAGAATATTTAAGAAAAGATAAGCCACTAGCCCAAGAAAAAATGAAGCGCCGAGACTTTGAAAAAATGTCTTGGTAATAAAAGAATCCCCTTTCATAAAATCTTTGCGGACAAAATACCAATGCATAACTGCATTCAAAATCGTCCCAGCTGAATATGCGAGCGGTAGCATCAGGACTTCGGTGCCAGCGATATCCCCGACCTTGAGCAGTGACTCAATGAAATTTTTAAAGAACAAAGAACTCTCAAAAAGGTAAATGAAAAAATACGACAAAAATATAATCAAAATAGAACAACAGAAATTTACTATGAGTGGTCGCTTGGTATCACCGTTGGCATAATACGCTCGAGAAAGCAGAGTAATCATACCCTGGGCGACGATGGATACAGAAAATATCGCGAGGCATGCTGCCACCAGTCGAGTATTATCCCAAGAAAAAGAACCAGAACCGAGTATAACGCGCACAATCTGAGCACGAACCACGATAAATAAAAAGATAACGGGTAATGACCAAAAGACAATAGCTCGTGCAGCACTAGTCAGATGATTTTTAAATTCATCCATCTTACCGAGTGACACAGACTTGGCTAAAGTCGGAAAGGCTGCCACTGCGTAGGAAATACCAATGATATTTAATGGGACAGATTGCAAATTGTAAGAAAAATTGAAAATAGATATCGAACCACTTTTCAAAAATGAGGCGAGCGAGATAATCGCAATCAATGAAATATTGTTGAAAGCCAGACCGAGCGTGCGCGGTAGTGAAGTCATGGCTACTTTTTTAATCTCTTGAAAATCTATCCTTCGGGATATGGCTGGAGTAAAACCACAATATGAAGCCGAGATTACTTGTACTCCAAAATGCATCAAGGCGCCGAGGGCTACACCGATCGCTACACCATAAATACCAAAATGTGGATACAAGAAAATAATCCCGATTAGAATTCCGCAATTATAGAAAATCGGACTCAGGGCATAAATAAAAAACTTTCGAAAAAGCTGAGTGACGGTGCCGAAAAGATTCGACAAGCCCAAAAGTAGTGGCGAGAGCAACATGATTCGAGAAAGCCAAATCAGTTTAGCTTGAAATTCTGGCGCAAAACCCGGAGCGATTATGTCCGCCAAGTATGGCATCAAAATAAAAGCCAAGAAAGAAACTAAAATCATGAGCAGGAGAAAAGAAGTAAAAACATCATTCAAGTATTTATGTGCTTCGGGAGTGACTTTTTCATCTTTCATCTTGGCCATAATAAATGGCACGAGCACGGTGATCGAAGCAAGCGAGGCAATACAGATAAATATGAGGTCTGGGACTCGAAAAGCTGCATAATAAGCATCTAGCTCGGGTGATGGGCCGATAAAGTGTGCGATAGCCCGGTCACGAAAAAGAGCCAATATCTGCGACAAGAACGCAAAAAAACCAAGTAGTAGTGCCGCTTGGTTTACATTGCCATATTCTCTGTGAAATATTTTAAAAATTTTTTCCATCCTACAATATTTTTAGACCACCACATTAACCAAACGATTTTTAACGTAAATAATTTTCTTTATTTCTTGTCCGTTTATATATTTTAGCACAGCCTCGTTTTCCACAGCCATCTTTTTAATTTCTTCTTCCAACAAATTTACGCCGACCATAATTTCTCCTCGCATTTTACCATTCACTTGAAGAATAATTTTCAATTCTGAGTCGACAAGCAGACTCTCATCCCATGTAGGCCACTCTGAAAGATTGATGGACTTCTTTTCTCCTATCACACTCCAGAGTTCTTCGGTCATATGTGGAGCAAAAGGTGCCAAAATTTGCAACAACTTCACATAATCCTCCTTAGATATATTTGGTGCCCGCTCCATTTCGGTAGATAAAATCATCATAGAAGAAATTGCAGTATTGAAACGCATGGCTTCAATGTCTTCAGAAACTTTTTTAATTGTTTTATTTAAAATTTTAAGAATTGAAAAATGTGAAGATTTTGCAATCTTTTCCTTAAGCTTCCAAACTCTCTCCAGAAACCTAAATGGTCCTACAATACTATTTGTATCCCAAGATACTGCTTGATCAAATGGCCCCATAAACATCTCATACAATCTAACTGCATCCGCCCCATATATTTTTATAACATCATTTGGGTCAACACCATTACCTTTAGATTTAGAAAACTTGGTTCCATCATCAGCCAATATGAGTCCGTGCGAGGTCCGCTTGGCATATGGTTCACTTGTCGGCACAAGCTTTAAATCATATAAAAATTTATGCCAAAAACGAGAATACAACAGGTGAAGCGTAGTGTGCTCCATACCTCCGTTGTACCAGTTTACCCCGCCTGCCCCTAAGGCGGGGTTTACCCCGTCCCCGAGCCAATAATCCAAATTTTTCTTGGAAGCAAATTCTTTGGCATTTTTAGGATCTGCGTAACGCAAATAATACCAGGATGATCCGGCCCAGTTTGGCATGGTGTCAGTTTCCCTCTTGGCTTTGCCTTTACACTGTGGGCATTTTACATTTACCCAAGCTTTGATATCCGCGAGTGGGCTCTCGCCATTATCAGTTGGTTTGTATTTAGCCACATTTGGAAGTTTGACTGGTAAGTCCTTTTCTGGCACGGCCACAAATCCGCATTTTTCACAATTGATAAGCGGTATCGGTTCCCCCCAATATCTTTG
>JAGNZX010000016.1 GCA_017984185.1 Minisyncoccota bacterium
TGCAGACTTTCTCGGCAACCTTGTAAGCTTCCCCTGCTCCCATGGTCACCAAAATGTCTTTTGCTCCTAAATTTAGAGACAAAACTGCCTGTTCAGTCAATTCAAAATCAGGAAAAGCTTGAACTTTGACCCCTCGGGCCGAGATAGCTTCGGCTAATTTCTCACTAGAGACGCTTTCGTCCTTGGCTTCACGGGCAAAATAGATTGGCAGGAGTAAGGTCTGGTCGGCTTGATCAAAGCTTTTTACAAAGTCGTCAAACAGGGCCTTGGTCCGGCTATATAGGTGGGGCTGAAAGACTACGGTTATGTTATATGTTCCTTTAGGGTAAAGTTCTCGCAAGGCCTGAAGGCTGGCCTGGATTTCGGTCGGGTGATGGGCGTAATCGTCGTAAACTATGGTTCCCGACTCAGTCAATCCCCGCTTTTCCAGCCGCCGCCAAGTGCCAGCAAAGGCAGACAGAGATTTTTGAGAGACTTGCTCATCGATTCCCAAGATATCAGCCACGGCCATGGCGGCGGCGGCATTCTGTCGATTATGATTCCCGGGAACAGCGAGCTTTGGAACTTTTTCTAGATATTTTGAAAAATCCGTGATCTTGTGTTCGCTCTGAGACAAGAACTTGTCAAAAGCCGACTGTATATCAGCCAGGTCTTTGTAACAATCCAAGTGATCAGCCTCAATGTTGGTGACCACGGCTATGTATGGGTGAAAATTTAAAAAGTGGCGGTTGTATTCATCAGCTTCGACGACCAGGTATTCCGAACCTCCTGTTCGAAAGTTGCTACCAAATTTAGAGACAAAGGAACCGACGACGACTGTCGGGTCGAGGCCAGCATCTATCAAAACTTCGGCGACCATGGCGGTAGTGGTGGTCTTGCCGTGAGTTCCCGAAATAGCAATCACTTTATATTCTTTGGCAAAGACACCGAGAGCTTCAAAATAAGATAGCACTGGTTTGCCAGTCGCCCGAGCTTTAGCCAAAAAATCTGGACCACGATAAATCCAAGCATCACTAAAAACATACAAGTCAACCTCAGGCATCTCAAATGGACTGTTAGACATAAAAACTTCCATCCCGAGTTCGCGCAAAGAATCTACCGTTTTCCCTTCTTCATCGTTTAAGCCGGAAACTGCGAGCCCCTTCGAGAGAGCCATCTTGGCCAAAGCCGAAATACCTATACCGCCAATGCCGATAAAGAAAACTTTTTTAATTTGTTTTAGATCTAAATTCGTCATATATTTCAAATACTTTATCTAGGGAACTACCTTTATCTTTGACAGGAAACTCAGATCGTGCAAACCATTCTGCTTTTTCTATCTCTATGGGATCTATCTTTGTTTCTACTATACTTGATTTGCAGAAAAAAATCTCGATGGTAGTTTGTTGATATTCTTTAGTAGATACATATGAACCAATATATACTAAATCTTTTACATCAAGGCCAGTTTCTTCTTTTGTCTCTCGAATAGCCGCATCCATAGATGATTCTCCTTTATTTACTCCACCACCAGGTATTATCCATCGATGGTGTGCGTAGTTAATTTTGACTAGTAAAAATTTACCATTATTTTCAACAACACACTTGACTCCATGTAATTTAGGCCTAAATATAAACCAGTATATTTTTTGAACCGGTCTACCAAAGAACCAAAATATTTTTACGAGTACATATTTCATTTCAAACCTTTAACTATTTTATTAAACTGTTCTCCACGGTCGTATTCGTTCTGAAACATTCCAAACGACGCAAAGGCTGGAGACAACAAAATCACATCTCCTTTCTTGGCGAATTTTTTGGCCAAGGTAACTGCTTGTTTTAAGTTTTTTACTTCCACACTATTTGCTATCTTACCTTTTACAGTCTCTGTGCCATTACCAGCAAGTAAAAAAACAGTCTTGGTATACTTGGGTATATCCTTTAACAAAATACTCATATCCAGACCTTTATCTGAACCGCCAGCTATCAAAATAACATTCTTGTTTACGCCGAGCGCTTGCAAGGCCGCGATAGTGGCCTCTGGAGTTGTCGCGGTAGTATCGTTGTAATATTTTACCCCATTAATGTCTCGAACCAACTCGAGACGGCCAGGTACTCCTTTGAAACTTCTTAAGGCTTTTTTGATTACTTCGTCTTTGACCCCAAGTCTTTTGACGACTTCGACTGCCAGCATCGCATTGTAAACATTGTGTTCACCCTTCATTGAAATTTTCAAATCAACTGGAAGTGTATTTTTAGCAACTACCAACCTGCCACGATATTCCCCTTTCCAATTTTCAAAAAATGGCAAAGCTTGTGAGCCCATTACCAGCAAATCATTTTTGTTTTGATATTTAAAAATACTAGCTTTATCTTCATAATATTTTTTCATATCGTTCCCATAATATTTCATGTGATCTGGAAAGAAAGTCGTAAACACAGCCACCGCTGGAGAAATTCTCGATTGATTAAAACCTTGCAACTGCCAAGAATCTAGTTCAAAAACGGCGATACCGCCATTGCTTGCCCCGCCTTGCTTGGGCGGGGATTTTTTCAACAATTGTAAATTCGATACGCCTTGGACATTACCCCCTAAGATGACTTTCTGCCCAGATTTTTTGAGTAGGTGAGCTATAAGATTAGTGACAGTAGATTTACCGCGAGTCCCGGTGATTCCGATCATCGGCACATTAGAAAATCGAGCAAAAAGTGCCGCGCTCATCTCTACTGGAATTCTATTTTTATTAGCTTCGGCAATACAGACAGAGTCGAAAGGCACACCAGCAGATTTTAGAATAATGTCTCTGTTTTGGAAATCTGCCAACTTGTGTTCGCCCAGTGTGTATTTTATGTTCTTATATTTTAGAAGCTTTTGAAGCGACGGTCTGAGCTCTGCCGAAGACTTAAGATCGGTAATTATAAGCTCGGCCCCACATTCCGCCAAGAACATCGCGTCACCGACCCCCCGCCCGAGCAAACCCAGGCCCATGACTGTAATCTTTTTCCCTTTAAAAAATTCTTTGTAATTTAAAATTTTATTTTCCATAGGCTTTTTTGTATTCTTCCATATCATCAAAATGGGTTTTGACTCCTTGGACTATCTGGTAATTCTCGTGACCCTTACCAGCACAAAGAATTATGTCCCCTTTTTCAGCAATTTTTACTGATTCGGCAATAGCTTGATGTCGGTCTATAATAGTGATCACGCTTTCTTGGTGGCGTGAAGACAAACCAGTCTTCATTTGTTCAATAATTTTTTCTTGATCTTCGCTACGTGGATTGTCTGAAGTAAAAATAACTACATCAGAATTTTCTGCCCCAATACGCCCCATGATTGGACGCTTGAATGGATCTCTGTCTCCTCCGCAACCAAAGACTGATATAAGTTTACCTTTTCCTCTGACTACCTCCTTGATTGCTCCAAATATCTTCTGGAGTGCGTCTGGTTTGTGGGCATAATCCACTATGACCAATACCCCGCTCTTAGAAGTAAAATGTTGAAATCGTCCAGCTGGTGGCTCGATGGTTTCAAATATTTTATTTACTTTTTTCATATCAAAACCAAGCAGTGAACAAGCACTCCAGACAGCGAGCAAATTGTAAGCATTAAATTTACCTAAAAGTTTAGATCGGACGTCTATGCCGTTAAAAGACAATTCTAGGCCGTCAAAATTCATATTTTTTATTTCTCCACAAAAAAGCACATTTTCGATATTGTGATTAAAACCATAGGTAAATGGATTGGCTTGAATTCCTTCGAGCATACGAAAACCACGAGCATCATCAACATTAGAAAGAGCAAAAGCTCGTCGTGGCAACATTTGAAAAAACTTCTTTTTAGCTAAAAAATAATCCTCTAAATCTTTGTGATAATCTAAATGGTCTTGTGATAAATTGGTAAAAACTCCACCCGTAAACTTTATATCGGCTACCCGATTTTGCACCACCGAATGACTGGAAACTTCCATAAACACATATTCACATCCAGCATCCACCATTTTTTTAAAAATTTTCGTCAAAGTCACTCCGTCTGGGGTTGTGCCTGGACCAGCTTCATTTTCACCGAGACGCTCACCATTGATAAGATTTTCCACAGTCCCAATTAACCCTGCTTTATAGCCCAAACCAAGTGCTACTTTATACAAAAGTGTGGCTGTGGTTGTCTTGCCACTGGTGCCAGTCACCCCGACAATTTTTAATTTACTTGCCGGATTACCATAATAAATTCTAGCCGAGAAAGCCTTGGCCTTCCACCATAGATGTTTCGCCTTTGCTTTTAGTTTTTTATTAAAAACATCCATATATAAAAGTTATTTTAACACACTTCCAGGTGGAACTTCGGTATCCGGGTGTAATAATACGGGACCGTCTGGACTATCTGAAGCCAAGATCATACCCTGACTCTCATAACCCAAAAGCATCCGTGGTTCTAAATTTGTCACAAAAGGCATCTGTCGTCCGACCAAAACTGCTGGATCTGGAAAAAACTTGGCGATACCAGACATAATCTGCCGAGTTTCACTACCAAAATCTACTGTGAGCTTTAAAAGCTTATCCCCTTCAGGGATTTTTTCTGCGGAAACAATTTTTCCTATCTTTATTTCTACTTTTTTAAAATCTTCTATATTTATCATATATTTATTTTTTAGCTACTACTTCCCACCATTTTTCACGATTACTCTTGTTATTGTTTAAAACAATTTCCACATCACTAAAGCCTATTTTTTCCAAAAAACTACGAATTTCATTTTCATCTGCAAAAAGTCTTCCGTTGTCTTTGAGATCTTTCCAAGATTTTTGCACTTTTTCATTTTTACCATCCATACTATTAAACAAATGAGGATGGTGAAGATAAAAAACTACCCTACCACCACCACCGAGCACTCGATATGCTTCTCTAAACGCTGCTTCTCTGGGTTCAACAAAATCAATAGCTAGATTACTTACAATTAAACTAAAACTATTATCTTCAAATGGTAAATATGCTGCGTCCGCACGATAATGCTTAAAATTCGGTCGTTTTAATGCTGGAAGACTTCCCACACCTATATTTGCTATATCCACAGAAACAAATTTGATGGCTTTTAATTTTTCCTTTAAAGCTTGATCACCTGAGGCAATTAATTGTTTTCCAATTGTTTGACGCCCAGATCCTATATCTAATACTCGAGCAGGATCAAGTTTTTTTTCTCCAACCAATTTTAAAATTCTCCCTACCATAGAGCTTTGACATTCTCTTGGACTATCTTCAGCAAGACGTTTATAATAATTGGTATAATATTCGACTTCTGTAGATTTTTTTGGGTCAATTAAAGGTTCTCTTTTTCCCATTAAAGGTTCTATTTTTTCCATTTTCTGTCTTTTTGATTACGATCGACAAACCACTTGTCGCCAACATCAAACCACCAGGCGTCCGGGCTTGTTTTTAATAAATATTTACCAAGCTTCTTGGCGGCTGGGGTTTTTAATCTTTTAATTGCCACCTCGATCCATTTGTGTGCTTTTATATTTCCTTTAATTTCTTCACCACGCAGAGTCGTAATCCATTCGAGTTGATCAGCATCTTTGACTATTTGAGCTTCCAAGGTTTTACGCTCTTGTTCCTCGGTAAACAAACTCATAATCTCACCGCCAAAAGGCACGCTATTTGAAATATCTTCTACTGCTTTAGCTTCTGCCAAGCGACCATAACGCTGGTGCACATAATTGTGATCCGAGGTTCGTCCTTCACCAAGGTCATGCATTAGTGCCATCAAGACAACTTTATTTTTATCAGCCTTTGGTTCGAAATACGCTAGAGCATAAGCCACCATAGCCGTGTGAAATAAATGCTCGGCTACAGATTGACGGCCACTCCCCAAAAACCAAAGACCAGAACGAGGGGTTTGACTGTGAATACTTGTCTCGTAAATAAAATCAGTAATTTGTTTGTAAATGTCGTCTTTTTTCATTTTAATTCACTAAAGATTTTCTATGTTGAGGAGCGTTGATCATCCCGCATTTTTTCCATTTATATACTTCGCCCGTAGCTGGATTGATCGCTCCGCACGGACAAGAGTCATTTCGGCCAATATCTAAATCTGCAGAATTTTTCTTACCGGTAGATATATTTTTAGACTCATCAGATTCTTGGCTCGTCACCAATATTTGTTCAGTTTCATCTTTGTCTGATCTACTTCGTTCAGCATTCTCAATATTTATAGTGCTGACCAAAGAAGCTACTTGTTCCTTAAACACTTGTTCCATCTCTTTAAACATCTTCAAACCGTCTTTTTTGTATTCTACAATCGGTTCTCTTTGACCATAAGCCCGGAGGTTTACCGAAGAGCGCAGATAATCCATAGCTTCTAGGTGCTCCATCCAAAGACTGTCTGTGGTGTATAGAGAAATACGACGAACAGTTTCCAAAAATAAATCTTCACCCAGGGCTTTTCTTTTTTCTTCAATTATTTTTGCTACTTCTTCGTTGCCAAGAGAAACATCTTCCAGAATTTTCTCAATTCCTTCTTTGTCTGCGTGCAACATCTTTTGGCGTCTCTCGTAAATGATTTTACGTTGATGATTCATCACATCATCATACTCGAGAGTATTTTTTCTTGAATCAAAATGAAAACCTTCAATCTTGGCTTGAGCATTTTCAAGTGAACGCCCAATAAATCTATTTTCAATTGGTTGGTCTTCTGGTATACCAAAACGTCCCATCATGGTCTTGATTTTATCAGCACCGAAAATACGCATCAAATCATCTTCGAGTGATACATAAAATTGAGTTTCACCTGGATCACCCTGTCTACCAGAACGCCCGCGAAGCTGATTGTCTATACGGCGTGCTTCATGACGCTCTGTGCCGAGCACAAAGAGTCCGCCAGTAGCTTTTACTTTTTCATATTCTTCTGAAACAAAAGGATTTCCGCCTAGCTTGATGTCGATTCCGCGTCCAGCCATATTTGTAGCAATAGTCACCGCTCCGAGCTTTCCAGCTTGAGCAATTATCTCACCCTCTTTTTCGTGATTTTTGGCATTTAGTATCGTATGCTGAACTCCTTCTTGTTTTAAATAAACTGAAAGTAATTCATTTTTTTCAATAGAAATAGTTCCAATCAGCACCGGTTTACCTTTCACATTCAATTCTTTTACTTTTTTAGCTATGGCTTGAAATTTTCCTTTTTCAGTTTGAAAGATAAGATCCGGATGATCTTTGCGCACCACCGAGCGATGGGTCGGCACCACAATTACATCCAAACCATAAACTTTTAAGAATTCTTCTGCTGATGTCAGAGCAGTACCAGTCATTCCCGAAAGCTTTTTGTAAAATCTAAAATAATTTTGGAAAGTAATAGAACCAGACGAGCGAGTTTCTTTTTCGATTTTTACACCTTCTTTGGCTTCAATAGCTTGATGAATACCCTCACTCCAGCGTCGTCCAGGTTGCAAGCGTCCCGTCGAAGGATCGACAATAACAACCTCTCCATCTTTGACTACATAATCCTTGTCTCGCAAGAAAACCGCCTGTGCTTTGACCGCAGTTTCTAAATGGTGCACATATTTTATACCTTTTTCTGTATAAATATTGTTTATTCCTAACAATTGCTCCGCTTTGGTAATACCTGCATCAGTCAAAGTGATTGCTCGCAGTTTTTCATCCACTTCATAATCTGAATCTTTTTTAAGTTGTTTGGCAATTTGATTAAATTTTGTGTAAAAATCTTCAGAATCTCCCGCTTGAGATGAAATAATGAGTGGGGTTCGAGCTTCATCAATCAAAATCGAGTCGACTTCGTCCACAATTGCAAAATTATGCATCCTTTGCACGAGCCCATCAGTCGAGGTGGCGAGATTGTCGCGAAGATAATCGAAACCATATTCATGATTTGTGCCATAAGTTACATCTGCATGATACGCTTCCTTTCTTGAAACTGGCTTAAGAAAATCGTAAACAATTTTAAATTCACCGACAGTGTCGCGCTCAGCATCCTCCTCTTTGTGGGCTGGATCATATAAATAAGAAACATTTTGAGAATTAATCACACCAACCGACAAACCCAAAAAATTATAAACCTGACCCATGAGCACAGCATCACGACGGGCGAGATAATCATTCACAGTAATAATATGCACACCGTCTCCAGTTAAAGCATTTAAATAGGCAGGCAAGGTAGCTACCAAGGTCTTGCCTTCTCCTGTTTTCATTTCAGTAATTTTCCCTGCATTTAGAGCCAAGCCTCCGATAATTTGAACATCATAATGACGTTCACCTAAATTTCTTCTTGCCGCCTCGCGCACCAAAGCAAAAGCTTCGGGCAAAATATCATCCAGGGCTTTTTTCTTGTCTGGGGCTTTGGCTAAAATGTCTTTAAATTCTTGGGTTTTCTTTGGAAAATCTACATCAGTCAACCCCAAAAAAACCTCTTCTAATGAATTGATTTTAGCCACTATATCTGCCGTGTTTTTGACAAATTTAGAACTCTCGTCTCCGAAAATACTACTAAATATAGACATCTAAATATATTAGCATAAAAACAAAAAAATTCCGACTTTCGTCGGAATTTTTTCTAAGAGAGAACCCCTAAGGGGTCCCTTTGGGACTAAGCTCGCTTCTTCTTTGAAGCCACCTTCTTCTTTCCCTTCTTTGCTACTTTCTTTGCCTTCTTTTTTGCTGCCATAATATTTTTTAAATTAAATTAATAATTTTTTAGTTTGCAATAAAACGACCAAATTTTTATTGCTCTACTCTTTAATTATCTCGCATAATGAAATCAAACACAATAGTTTTTACAAAATAAATGTGGATAACTTTATAAAATAAAAAATTCACAAAAATTAATTTGTGAATTTTTTATTTTATTATTTCCATTTGAAGCGGGTGATGGCTAACCTCCAACATATGTGCCTATGTGAGTGCGACCACCCGCTACAGATAAAAACAATTTATTAAAACTATCTAAGGGAATGGACGTATTAAATGAAAAACTAAAAGAACTCAACAACATACATCTATGAAAGATATATTTTTAGACTGGTGTGTGTTGGGGTTTTGGGCTATATTAGCTG
>JAGNZX010000072.1 GCA_017984185.1 Minisyncoccota bacterium
CTTGCAGACGTAGCACTTTTGTATTATTCCCAAACCCTGGTCCTGAATTTGCATAGAAAGCAGTATCTTCCGTCCCGTCGGAATTTAGGCGAATAAGACGATTGCGCACATTGCCGTTGAAATTTGTAAAATTACCTCCGACCAAAATTTTTCCATCGTCTTGTAACAACACACTCGATACAAAGCTCCCCACAAACCCTGTTCCAAGATTGGTGTAAAAATCTGTATCCTCGGTGCCGTCTGCATTTAGACGAACCAACAAAGTACGTGGATTATTGTCTAGTGTGCTAAAATAACCTCCAATCAAAATTTTTCCATCGTCTTGTTCTTGTATTGCAATTGGCGTATCGTTAAAACCATCTCCTAGATTATTGTCGAAGTCTACATCTTCAGTGCCGTCTGAATTTAGGCGAACCATGACTGGTCTGGGATTGTTGTTAAGATTAGAAAAGGCCCCACCTACTAAAATCTTGCCATCATTTTGAACTGTAATTATGTCAACCTCACTATCAAAACCATCTCCCAAATTGGTGATAAAATCTGCGTCCTCTGTACCGTCTGAATTCAGGCGGACAAAATAATTTCTAAGATTATCATTTAAGTATGCAAAACCCCCACCAACTAAAATCTTTCCATTTGCATCCACAGCTAGTCCAAAAACACTATTATCAAACCCTGTTCCTAAATTTGTATAGAAAGCAGTATCTTCCGTCCCGTCGGAATTTAGGCGACCGAAATGATTACGGATATTACCGTTTAAAGATGTAAAATCTCCACCAACTAAGATATCACCATCAGATTGCTCAGCTATCACCAGTACTTCATTATTGAATCCCGTCCCCAAATTTGTATAAAAATCCGTATCTTCGGTGCCATCAGAAAAAGCCAAGACTTGGGAGAAATTGCCCAAGGCTAAAACAACAAACAGAAATATAGTTATACTTTTTTTAAGAAAAATCATAATACTTTTATTATACACTAAAAAAATAGTTGGAAAAACAACTACGCGAAACCTGGGAAGAAGTCCACCTTGATTTGGCTTCTCGGCACACCTAGGCCAATCAATACACCCCGGAAGGCATTGACCATAGAATTTGGCCCAGAGATGTAATAAATCCTCTCTTTTAAGTCTGGCACATTCTGAGAAATCAACTTAGCATCCAATGGTCGATTGACCATGTCGGCTCTAGTGGCAAACTGGCCTGCTTCAGTCAAAGTATAAATAGTCCGAATACCGAGTTCTCTTTTAGCTTGATCAAATACATCGCGATAGGCAATGTCGTCTTTGGTTTTGTTAGAATAAAACATGACAATGTCTCTTTTCTCTTGAGTGTCGATCAGATATTTGATCATGCTACGAAACGGAGTCACTCCGATTCCCCCAGCGATAAACACCAACTTTTTCTTTGGGTCTTTCGGCATAACAAACTCACCAGATAATTGCGAAGCCACAACGTGATCATAATCATCGGTCGCCGCCAATTTTAATTTAAAACTACTCGCGTTTGGATAATATTTTATACCCAAGATGACATCTTCTTCTGTCGGCGAAGAAGCCAAGGTAAAATAGCGACGATTACCCCGACTATCAGCCATGTCGTCGGCTAAAGTAAATTCCATATATTGCCCAGGCAAGAAATTGAGCTTCTTATCTTTTTTGAAATAAAAATTATATGTATCTCGAGCTACTTCCGAGACGCTATCAATAGCTAGTATAAGTTTGGTTTTCGGACTAACAATATACGAAAACATATTCCCAATAACTAAAGCAATCTCTGGAGTGGAATATAGAGGTCCAATGTGCACCATCGGAGAAAAAAGGAAACCAACTATAGCTCCATAAGTTATCCGAAGCATCCTGGTCGGTGGCATGGTCAGTGGTTCAGTCAACATGAAAAAGGCAAAGAATAACATCGAACTAGACACAAACGCTCGATACAAAGAACTAGCCAAGGTGGCCGAACTACTACTGGTCAAATCCCGAAATACAATCACCGAAAGCACCACGGCCATAAAACTAAATACCAAATCAAAACGTTGAGTCTTGCGAGTAATCAATAATCCAGAAATAATCACCACTGGCATCATCCATAAAGTCGCCACCCACCAACTCGCCGACTGATTGAGCACAAGCGCCGTCAACACCACAGCGATAGCCACTGGGTTAAAGAGGTGTTTTTTCTTAATCGCCAAGATATATTTACTGGCCATCGAAAATAGCGAAGCCATAAAAGCTAAAATGAAAAATTCCGTACTAGTGTCGGCAGTAATCGGTGAAATAAGTAAAAATAAAATTAGAGCAGTGATATAAACCGATTCGGAGTTTGTCGGTGCATCATAAATATAAGCAAACAGTCTATTAAAAACCAAACTGACTGTTAAAATGAAGAAACCAGAAAAAGCTACCCCGTATGGCGAAAATGGCAACACCTGAAAAGCACTCAAAATTATCGAATACACAAACAAAACCACGAGTGAGTACAAGACTATCTTGTACATGGTTATTTTATTTAAAAAATTATCAATTATTTTTATCATACTATTTTATATATTGCTCAAACCCACTTGTCATTGTAGCCACACCATCTTTATCTATTATATACCCTTCCAG
>JAGNZX010000073.1 GCA_017984185.1 Minisyncoccota bacterium
CGTCCAAGATTTGGAGGTGGTGCCAAAAGAAGCGGAGGATCTGGCGGCTCGTCCCGCCGTGGGCGGGGAGAGCGAATCGATTTTTCTCGTTTTATTAAAAAAGCTGTGCACGTAGAGGAAAAGCCATACGTATCCAAGCACACATTCGCTGATTTTCCATTTAATCCTCAATTACATAAAAATATTGAGCGTGCGGGCTATACTAGTCCTCGCCCAATTCAAGATCAGTCAATCCCTGAGACTCTAAAAGGCCGAGACGTTTTCGGCCTAGCCAATACCGGTACGGGTAAGACTGCCGCCTTTCTTTTGCCTTTGATTGAAAAGATTGCTAAGACCAAGGGCCAAAACAAAAAAGAAAAAGTATTGATCATGGCGCCGACTCGGGAGCTAGCTATCCAAATCGATGAAGAATTTAAAAAACTCGCTTTTGGTTTCGGTATGTTCTCTGCAGCTTGCGTCGGAGGTTTGCCAATTTCTAAGCAAATTCGAGAAATCAAAATGGGAGTTTCGTTCATCATCGGTACTCCGGGACGTTTGCGAGACCTAATCGATCAAAAAGTTATCGATCTTTCGACTTGCTACTCTGTAGTCCTCGACGAAGCGGACCGAATGCTCGATATGGGCTTCCGAGATGATATGGTTTACATTATCGGTAAAGCTCCAGCCGAACACCAGACTCTTTTCTTTTCAGCTACGCTTTCTCCAGATATTAAAAAACTAACTGAAAAATATTTGAAAGACCCAGTTTTCGTCTCTGTCCTTTCGGGTGAAACTTCTAAAAATATTGACCAAGACGTAGTTCGCTACAAAGGCAAAGATGAAAAGATCGAAAAACTTCACGAAGTTTTGACAAAGGATGGTTCAGACAAGGTGCTGATTTTCCGAGAGATGAAACACAGTGTCGACGAGCTTGAAAAAGAACTCAAACACGCTGGTTTTCACGTGGGTGGTATTCATGGAGACAAACGAAGCCGAGAACGTATCCGAATACTCGATTCTTTCAAACAAGATAAAATAAATATATTAATTGCTACTGATGTCGCTGCTCGAGGGCTAGATATCCCAGACGTGACTCACGTCATCAACTTCGACGTCCCTCAAACATACGACACCTATGTCCACCGTATCGGCCGAACCGGCCGCTCTGGTAAAAAGGGAACAGCGCTTACTTTCGTACCAGCATAAAAAGTGTATAATAAAGGTATGATAAATGAATCATACCCAAAATCAATTATGTCTAAGCAAGAAGCTGCCCTTCAGTTACTCCAAGAGCGTAAGTTTGAATCTTTTCAAACGCTTTTCGAAGAAATAAAACAAATAGACTCTGTTTATGCAATTAAACTAAAACCTGACTTCGATCAATTTATGGAAATAGCAAGAGATTTAATGGCGTTAGATTTACGCAATGAGCGCCCACTTCTTTCTGATATTCGAGAAAGAATTCCTGCGAATCTTTTTCTTGGGATTGCTCAGACAGTTGAAGATATGGGTTCTATTTTTGAAAAATCTTTTTCTCAAGAGCAAAAGGATAAAATGCTGAGAGAATTTATTAATGATGTAGAAAGAAGAGCTAAGGGAGAAGACATACATTAACCTAAACAAAAAAAATCCCCCTAATGGGGATTTTTTTTGTTTAGGTCTTATTTTGCTTTGATTAGTCCGGCTTTGAGAAGGGTAGCGTAGGTTCCGTTTTTCTTAAATTGGCAACACCCTAACTTTTGTGCCGGCGTAATGTTATCTATTATAATCAAAAGTTTTACTTCGGGCCTTATCCTGCTCTTGTTCTCCAAAGTACTTATTTAGTACTTCTTGTTTGTAACATTTCATTGGAATAGCTCCAGAGATTGGAAGTGGGTTTATTGAAGCTTCCATGCATTCGATTTTATCAAATGCTATTAAGTAAGTTATTGGAATTAAAAACCATAAAGATAGTAATAGTATATTCGATATTATTAATTTTCCTTCTATTTCGAAATTAAATCTTTGCTTCATCTTAAATAATTTATAAAGAGGTATAAATACAGTTAAACTCAGAATGTAGCCAATTTTTTCTGACCAACTTGAGCTTCCCCCCAAAAAATGAATATTTTCTAAAAGTAGTCCGCCTAAAACAAACAAAGACAACATTATAAAAACAACTATACTAATAATCCACAGAGAATATATAAATGATTTTGACATAGTAGTAAGTATAACAAAAAATCCCCTGAACGGGGATTTTTTAGTTTAGGTTTATTTTGCTTCGATTAATCCGGCTTTGAGGAGGGTAGCGTAGGCACCATTTTTCTTCATAGTGCGAATACCGCGAGTGGATATTTCAATAATGACAGATTTTCCTAGTTCCGGTATAAAAATCTTCTTCTTTTGAAGATTTGGGTATTTGCGGACACGTCCGGTTGGGTTGAATTTAGTGGCACGAGTCCTGTTTGAGTACCCGCCCCCAATGATTGAACCCTTTTTAGTTATAGCGCAGACTTTTTTCATGGCAATTAAAACGTAAAGGTATGCTATCATTAAAACTACAGGAAAGCAAATATTATGGAAACCAAAGACGCAGTATTTTATAT
>JAGNZX010000017.1 GCA_017984185.1 Minisyncoccota bacterium
AAACTATTTATAAACGCAGAACCTCTATTTCGCTAAATGAGACCCTACTCTATAAGTATACCACACGCTCCAAATAATGCAAAGAATTGGGGATTACTCATCGTCTTCAGTCCCTACTTCACCCGAGTTTATGGTCGAAATTATATCATCGATTTCCCCTTCCATGATTTTTGGCAAATTGTGCCAAGATTTCTTGATACGGTGATCGGTCAATCGGTCTTGCGGGAAATTGTAAGTGCGGATTTTTTCACTGCGGTCGCCAGTACCGATTTGTTCTTTACGCTCGCCGGCATACTTGGCAGCTTCTTTTTCTTCTTCGAGTTGTTGGAGCTTGGCCTGGAGAATACCCATAGCTTTTTCTTTGTTAGCCAATTGACTACGTTCATTTGTAGAGCGGACGTCTATCCCCGTCGGCTTGTGGATGAGTCGAACCGCAGTCTCCACCTTGTTCACGTTTTGGCCACCCTTTCCACCAGAACGAGAATATTCCATCTCGATATCGGCTGGATTGATAACAAAATTTACTTTTTTGCGAATCGGAAGGACAGCTACAGAAGCCGTCGAAGTGTGGACTCGGCCATTTTTCTCAGTCGCCGGAATTCGTTGGACGCGATGAACGCCAGTCTCAAATTTGAGCATGTCGTAAACCCCTTTGCCTTTTACTTCAAAACTCGCTTCTTTATATCCAGACAAATCACTCTTTTGTTCATAGTTGGTCTTCCATTGCCAGCCCTTGGATTCACAAAAAACCTCATACATATGAGCCAGCTCCCAGGCAAAAAGCGAGGCCTCATCGCCCCCTGCTCCAGCTCGAACTTCGAGCACAATCTCATTGGCCTGTTCAACTTCTTCTTTGTCTTTATCTAAAATATCTTGAACTTGTTTTTCGAGTCTTTCTTTTTCTTCTTGGATAGTTTGTAGTTCTGTAGCAGCAAGTTCGTGCAATGTATCGTCGCTTGCTAACATCTCGCGAACCTCAGCTTCTTCACGCAAAAGTTTCTCGAGCATGTCGGCGAGATAATTTGTCCGGTGGTCCTTTTTTAGTTCAGATAGATCTAAGTTCATAACGTAAGAGCGAGTTATTTTTTGGGGTCTTTCGCAGGCTGACGAGCCGAGAATGAGCAAATTTTTAGCAAAAAATTATGCGACCCTAAAAAACAACTCGCTCTGAAGTATTTATTTCTTACTCTTAGAAGCAACAGCAGCACGACGCTTGTTGAAACGATCCACGCGTCCAGCAGTGTCCATGATCTTTTCATTTCCTGTAAAGAAAGGGTGACATTTACTGCAGATTTCCATATGTATTTCAGGAAGAGTAGAACCAACCATAAAAACCGCCCCACAAGCACAGGTGGCCTTTGTTTTTAAATCATATTTTGGATGTATATCTTTTTTCATAACTTTTTTAGATTATCACGAATTTAAAACAAAAGCAAACAATCAGGCTATAGCTGGTCGATGTCAGCTTGGATCTTAGCTTTTAGATTTAATACACTTTTACCATAACTGCAAGTCTTGCCTCCGGTGCCATAATAACGACAAGCAGCCACACTTTGTGCACTCACGCTATTACCTATCGCTCCCAAATCAGTCAAAAACGTCGCTGAAGCAAAGAAGGCATCACGTGGAGCCCAAGGATCAGCATCGTGACCTAAAAGATTCTTGAGTCTAGAAATATACCCACTCCAAGTCGAAGGGATAAACTGAGCTGGACCCATCGCTCCACCATAACCAGCGACTCCAGCTATAGGGCAAGACACAGGAGTCTCCGCCCAATTTCGCCCAAGCTTTGAGGTGATAGCCAAGAAATCATCGATATCCCCCTTGCGCCCGGCGAGCCCCATCGGTTTCATTACATTTGAAAATGGAGTTCCAGTATTTTTACCGACCCCAGCTCCAGTCTTCAGGTCGGTCAAAAGACATTGCCCGACGTTGGCTCCCAAATTACTCTCTTGAGTTAAAATCGCCAGCAAGAACGCTGGGTCTATACTTGTGGCCTTACTTGCTTCGTTGGCATAAACCAAAGCCGTACCGAAATCAATTTTTGTGGAAATACCCGCCAATGGGAAAAGTGCGCTACGAATCTTGGCAGCTTGTGCCTGTTTTTCAGCCGCCAATTTTTGATATTCAGCTTCGGTTTGCTTAGAAACAGCCAAGAGTTGTTTCTTCTCAGCTTCAGACACAGCGATCTTTTTCTGTGCACTCTCGAGCTCAGCTTTGGCATCTGTTTCAGCATTTTGTTTTTTCTCTAGGTCTGTCTTGGCTACCTCCGTCTCTGTCTTAACACCACGAATAATATTTACAGATTTCTGAACAGCATTTTTTATTGAAGTATATGACTCCAAATCACTATAAAAATCAGAGATGGATTGATCAGACAGTATTAAATGCACAATATTTTCATTATCAAACTCATTGGTATTGCGTAAAAGTTGGGCAATAGATTCGTGTTCGCGAGCAATCTTTTTTTCTAATGAATTTATGGTCGACACTTTCTCGATGATAGCTACTTTTAACTGAGTTATCACTAGAGAGCGTGCTTGAATCTTTTTCTTTAGAGCGTTGATTTGGCTAGTCAAATAATTCACATCTCCAGTCAGGGTGCCCGTCTGTTTTTGCTGTTTTTTTTGTAGATCTAGTAATCGTGCGAGCTCGGCTTCAATGTCAGCCAATTCACTACGACAAAAAGCTTTGTTTTTTTCACTAGACGAGGAAGTCAAAGTCAAACAATCAAAAGCCGCCTCAGATTTCTGGGCTATAAAAACAAGACCTGTCGCAAAAAAAAATACAAAAATAAAACTCACAACCTTTCTAGTCATGAGTTCTATTATAACATACCTTTTAAATTATTTTATTCTTTCTTTTCGGCTCCTGCTTCTGCACCCTCGGCACCTTCTTCTTCTTTCTTGCCTTTCTTCTCAGAGACTTCGATTGCAGATAGATCAACTGGAGCAGCGACTTCTTCTTTTTCTTCAACCTGAGCCACCACAGAAGCCACCACGTCAGCACCAGAAGTCACAGCAACTACTCCTGCAGGCAATTTAATATCAGAAACAATTATATTGTCATCGAGTGTAGCCAACTTTGAGATATCAACTTCGAGATTGTGTGGCAAGTCTGCAGGCAAAGCTTCGATTTCGATTTCGTGAAGAACTTTCACCAAATTTCCGATACCGGACTTTACTGCCCCTGAAACACCTACGAATTCGAGAGGAACACCGACTTTGATTTTCTTGGTCATGTCGATAACCAAAAAGTCTACATGGATTGGTTCGTCAGTAACTGGGTCAACTTGAACTTCATGAATCAATACATCAACTTTTTTATCTCCCAAATCTACCTTTACAGTAGAAGATTCGCCAGCTCCACGCCAAGCCTTTTTAAACTCACTTTTTGAAATTGCAATAGAAGTACTGGCAACGCCCGCTCCATAGAAAACAGCCGGGATTTCCCCTGCTTCTCGCAAAGACTTGATCTTTACGCCCTCATCTCTCTTTTTAGCTTTAATTGAAAACATAGGGATGATTATACACGAAAAAAACCAAAAGGCAAATAAAAAGCCTATCCTTAAATCTTGTGCGTGGTCGCATGCTCTACAGCGATGTGATTTAAGAGATATTCTCGAGAACCTGCCCCATTTTCAGTAATTACTTTTTTACCAGGATTAAAGATATTTCGTGGGTCAAAAATTTTCTTAATATTTGAAAAAATTTGCAAGATATGTGGTTCATACATCTTGTAAAGATAAGGGGTCCGGATCAAGCCATCGTTGTGTTCGGCGGTAATCGAGCCGTGATACCTGGCCACCAAATCATAGACTTGTTCACCGAGTTCCATGATGATTTTTGGTGTATCTGATCGCTTAAAATCCATAAGTGGAATAATATGAAAATTTCCTTCACCGGCATGTCCAGCCAAGGTAAAAGTGATATCATATTTACTTAAAATTTTATTTAAATCTGGCAAAAATTTCGGTAAAAATTCCGGACGAACAATAATATCATCGATAAATGGAGCAGTGTGTTTTCCTTTTACATGTTTACGCAAAAGGGCAAAACTCTCTCTGCGAATATCCCAATACTTATCTGATTCAGTTTGGTTTTTAGTAATATGCACTTTTAATTTAAAATGTTTTATCTTGTTTTCAAGCTCGATACATTTTTTATTTACCATTGCTTCGCTCTCACCAGAAAATTCAGCTAAAATAATCAACTTTGGGAAACCATTTGTAAGCATTATAAAAGCTTCCGGCAAAAAAGAAAACATAAATTTGATCATACCTAGCAATCCTTTATTTTTCAAAAAATCAAAAAAGAATTTAACCGCGAGCTTCATCGTCTTGTCATCATAGGATTCCAGGGTTTCTGGTTTGAGCTCCAATATTTCATCCACTAAACGACCCAAGGGGTTCAAATCGTTCATAAATACTGCCACCAATTTCGAATATTTTTGTTCTGGGATAATCTTGAAGGTAATCTCGGTGACTATACCGAGCGTTCCTTGTGAACCGACCAGGAGCTTGTTTAAATCAAAATAGCCTTCGGTAGAATTAGAATTAATAACATTCCAAGGATAATACCCGGCAGAATTTTTATGCACTTTTGGTTTAGCTTGAATAAGTTCAGCTTCATTTTCTTGGATTAAATTAAAGATACTTCGGTAAAGCTCCCCTTCACCATTTTTTTGAGCAATTTTTTCTTCGAGTTCACGTTTGGAAAGTGGTTTGATTACGTATTCATTTCCGTCTGAAAAGACTACTTTAGCCTGCAAAATATAATCTTCAGTTTTGCCGTATTTGAGTGTCCGCTCTCCGGCTGAATTGTTACCATACATTCCACCCATTGCATTTAAACTCTTGGAAGCAGTAAAGCAAGGTAAAATCAAATCTTTAGCTAGAGTTAATTTTTCAAAATCACGATAAAACATCCCTGGCTCGACGGTGATCTCCCAAGCTGATTTATCGCGCATTGGCAATGGCCCGCCGATCAGTCGGTTCATATGCTTGGAGAAATCCATTATTATCGATTCACCGATTGCTCCGCCCGACATACAGGTTCCGGCACAACGTGCAGTGATAGCTAAATCTGGATATTTATTTTTATTTTCATTTACCCACTTTACCAAGCTCGTTACATCTTCTTTATCTTTTGGAAAGACCACCAATTGGGGTCGCACCAAAAGCAAGCTCGCATCTCGCGAATATGTAGCCAAAGTCGCCTCATCATCCATCACCTCACCCTTAAATATTTTTTGTATTTCTTCTTTCACAATTAATATTATAGCACTTTTTTTAGAAATAATTTTTTATTTATATTCTCCCACCGAAGCTAAGCTATTATTTTTTGCAGCAGAGACAAGAAGTGTTTGTGCGAGTGCGACGTCGTCAGGATTTTTGGCAAAACTTTGTAAAGCAGAATTTTGGATAGCTCGGCCATACGAAAATGTGAGTGGCCAAGGCAAATCTCCCAATTTATGCATTTCATTCAAACGAAGCATGGCTTCTTCGTCCTTTTGTCCGCCAGATAAAAATACGATACCACCGATTTCACTTGGGACTTTTTCTTTCAAGCATCGGACGGTCATTTTAGCGATTTCTTCATCTTTTATAATGACTTGCAATTCCTTACCAGGTAAAACCATACTAGTTTTTAAAACTATACCCGGCAAAAACACACCTTCATTTTTTAATTCAGTAAAGACAATTTCTAAATTTTGAGTAGTTACTTCGTAGCATCTCTCGATCGTGTGATCACCATCAAACAAAACTTCGGGTTCGACTATCGGGACGATATCGTTTTCCTGACAAAGCTTGGCATATTTAGCAAATGATTTTGCATTTTCTCTCATACAATCCTCGCTCGGAACATTTATGCCAATTGTATAAACGCCTCTCCATTTCGCAAAAGTCGCCCCCATACTTCTATATTCTTTCAATCGTTCATCTAAACCATCGAGTCCTTTAGTGACTTTTTCACCAATGTGTCTATCTAGGTCTACTAGGCCAGCATCTACCTTTATACCAACCTCGATACCCTTTTCACCCAAAACTGAAACAAAACTTTTTCCATTTAGCGTAGATTGTCTTATCGTCTCATCGAAAAGAATATAACCAGAAATATAATTTTCTATACCTGGCGCAGTGACTAAAAGTTCACGATAGGATTGTCTTTTTTCTGGTGTTGCCGGGATGCCCAAAGCCTCAAAACGTTTATTACAAGTAGCCATGCTCTCATCTATAGCCAATATCCCTTTAGGTTTAGCTACTAA
Source organism: Minisyncoccota bacterium (assembly GCA_017984185.1). Taxonomy (GTDB): domain Bacteria; phylum Patescibacteriota; class Minisyncoccia; order Phycocordibacterales; family UBA9973; genus UBA9973. The sequence goes on from JAGNZX010000017.1 coordinate 6,268, forward strand.
TTTTTTGGCTGTGTCTATCAATACGTTTTGATTCATAAAATTTAATTAAGAGCTTCTTTTAATAATTTGATAACGATTTGTGGGTTGGCGGAACCATTTGATTCTTTTATGATTTTACCGACGAGTGACATGATGGCATTTTCTTTTCCAGATTTGTAAGTAGCCACGACTTCCGGGTTGGCCTCGATAGTCTTTTGCACTATTTCTTTGAGCGCGCCTTCGTCGTTACTCTGAAGTAGATTTTTCTCAGTAGCGATCTTCAGTGGCGATTCATTGGTGACGACAATCATCGCTAAAATATCTTTAGCTCCACGAGAGGAAATCTTATTTTCACCAACCAAATTTATAAGTTCAGCAAAATTTTCTGCACTTGGGATTTTTGTTTCACTATTTGATTTTTTTAGTCCGATAAAATCGGTGACGATATAATTCGAAGCGGTTTTCACTTTGTTCTTATCACCCAAAATTTTCGCTACTTCTTCAAACCAAGTTCCGAGCTCGGCGTCGTTTATATATACCTCGATATCTTCATCCTTGATCCCAAAATCGTTTTTATACCGTGCACGCTTGGCTTCAGGCAATTCCATCAAATCGGCCTTGATTTTTACTAAATCAAAGGCTTCGTGGAGTTTTAACTTTGGTAGGTCTGGGTCTGGGAAATATCGGTAGTCCTGGCTACTCTCCTTTTTACGCTGAGAAAAAGTCTTTTGTTTGCCTTCATCCCAACCACGAGTCTCTTGGACTATCTCATTTTCTTTACCATCAGCCCAGAGTTCAATCATGCGGTCGGTCTCATATTTGATAGCTCGCTCGACACTGCGGAAAGAATTTATATTTTTCACTTCCACCTTGGTGCCGAGTTTATCTTTTTCTTTGGTAACTGAAATATTCACTTCCACTCGCATCTCACCTTTTTCCATGTTGGCCTTGGACACACCCAAATACCAAAGCACGAGTTGAAACTCTTTGGCAAACTTTGTCGCCGCTTTGGCGGTCTCTTCAGCGCTGTCATATGTATGAGCTTCGGTGACGAGCTCCATCAGTGGCACACCAGCACGATTGAAATCAATCAGGGAAAAACCAGCCCCAGATTCACCAGCATCTCCGGTGAAATGTTTGTTATTAGCGGTATCTTCTTCGAGGTGGATGCGAGTGATATCCATCTGAGCTAATCGCCCACCAGAAACTACAGGATATTTATATTGAGAAATCTGATAACCTTTTGGGATGTCTGGATAGAAATAGTTCTTTCGGTCAAATTCTGAAAAGTCCGCAATAGTTCCATCGAGAGCCAAACCGACTTTGATGACATTCTCAAGAGCTTTTTTATTAATGACTGGCAAAGCTCCAGGGTGAGCCATACAAACTGGGCAAATATTTACGTTTGGTTTTTCTTCGTCCGGATCATTCTTGCAAGCACAAAACATCTTGGTCTTTGTTGCCAATTCCGCGTGTATCTCGAGTCCAACTGTAAAATAAAATTTTGAATCCATAATATTCTATGATTGTAACAATTACCGGCTGAAAAGTCTAAACCACTTTTAATGCAAAATCTCGCGGACGATTTTGCCATCTTCTAGATAGACTATGCGGTCGCAGAACTTGGCATATTCTTCTTCGTGGGTGACCATGACGATGGTCTGCCCTTTGTCGTGCAAATCTTGGAAAAGTTTAATGACGGATTGGCCCGACACAGTGTCGAGGTTCGCAGTCGGTTCATCTGCAAACAAAATCTTTGGCTCGTGGGCCATGGCTCGGGCTATGGAGACACGTTGTTGTTCTCCACCAGAGAGCTGGCTCGGCTTGTTCATTGTTCGATTTGGTAAATCGACTCGCTCTAAAATTTTGCGAGAAATTTCTTCCGCTTCCGGACGATCCAAGCCCTTCATTAAGAGTGGAATCATGACATTTTCTAGCGCTGTTAGTTCAGGAATCAAAGCGTAATCTTGGAAAACATAACCGAGCTCGGAGAGGCGCAAGTCAGTTCTCTCTTGAGTAGAGAGATTTTCAGTGTTTACGCCATCGATAATAATCTCACCAGAAGTCGGGTGGTCGAGTAAGCCGATTTGATACATGAGAGTAGATTTTCCAGCTCCAGACTTTCCCATGATGCCCAAAAATTCTCCGGCTTTTACTTCGAGATCTACCCCGCGCAAGACTTTTGTCTCGACATCTTTGGTCTTGTAAATTTTTTCTAAATTTTTAATTGTAATTATATTTTCTTTCATATGTTTATCGTCCCAAAATACTATCAAGTGTGTTTTGCTTCACGATTTGTCTAGCCGGAATATATCCCGCAATCAAAGTCACGAAAAGCAACAGCCCGAATTTAAACATAGTCTCGTTCACCGGAGCCACCAAAATTCCATCCGAGAATGGAAAGTTTAATGGG